>CAYWSM010000331.1:0-7576 GCA_964460935.1 uncultured Terriglobales bacterium
TTCCACTGCGGATTTTGCAACTTCTTGTCTGGTTCTCGGATACCTACCAGACGTTGCAGCTTTTGCGCAGGAATTAGCTAGAGTCATTAAGCCAGACGGGCTGGCATTTGTATCGGAGCTTCATCCGGCAACAGTCAAACAGTTCGGCTGGAAGCGAACCTTCGGCTACCATAACGGAACAGTAACTTTAGAATCGACTCACATTCCCCTTGCTACGATTCTGCAAATATTCTCGGATGCGGGACTTACGGCGGACATTGTCCTCGAAACTCCATTCGGTGCGCCTGAACGCAAGATATTCGAGACCGCCGGTCGTCTCGACAAATTTGAACTCTTTGGAGGAGTTCCCGCTGTTTACATCCTGCAATTTCGATGCACGCAGGGACCTCATTTACACGCCTCGTCCCACTTACGATTTCGTAACGCTCGGGTTGCGCTCGGTGAGAACTCTACTAGCGTTGTGGATCTCTATCTCGGGAACGATCGCCTGACGAAATTAGGTGCCTCGCACACGTATCAAAAGGCTGAAACTGAAATAGATCTTTCGGGGTATTTGTTACTGCCGGGCTTAGTCAACGCTCACGACCATCTTGAATTCGCGCTTTTTCCCCGGCTTGGACGGGGAGGTTATGCCAACAGTCGCGAGTGGGCTAATGACATTTATCGACCAGCAGAATTACCCATTCGCGAGCACCTGAGGGTTCCAAAATGGGTGCGATTGTGGTGGGGTGGTATCCGCAATCTGCTTGCGGGAGTGACGACCGTCTGTCATCACAATCCATACGACCCTGCGATCTTCGATAGTGATTTTCCCGTTCGCGTCGTCCGCGAATTCAACTGGGCACATTCACTTGAGTTCGAACCTGCTGTCAATGCGAAGTTCCGAAGGACTTCACCCGGCTCTCCGTTTGTCATTCACCTGGCAGAAGGCATCGACCAAGCCAGCGAAATCGAACTCGACGAACTCGACAAGTTCGGGGCCCTCGACCACCGCACAGTAGTCGTGCACGGCCTCGCCCTTCGCGATGCAGGGTTGAGAAGGTTGAATGACCGTGGTGGAGGGCTGATCTGGTGCCCAAGTTCCAATCGCTTTTTGTTCAATCAGACTCTCTGTCCGCGTCAGGTCGCCAGCATGTCACGATCCGCTCTTGGCACTGACTCGCCTTTAACTGGAATCGGCGACTTTCTAGACGAACTCAGATTCGCCCGTCGTCTGGGCGCCAGTTCCCCGCAACTCTACCAACTTGCTACGTCAGGCGCACAACGTACGTTGATGTTGCGGTGCGGCGAAGGGCAATTGCTACCCGGCAACATCGCCGACATCGTCGCGGTCGCGGATCGCGGCAACAATCCTGCTGACCGTCTAACATCTCTGTCTTATTCGGATGTCGAACTCGTGATTGTGGGAGGAAAGATTAAGTTGGCATCCGACGAACTACTGCCCAGACTGCCTTCCGACGTCATAAGCAATCTCGAGCCACTTTGGATTGATCATACGCGCCGTTGGGTACTCGCCCCGGTCGACGAGCTCTTGCGAATAACCCGAGACGCTCTTGGTCCACGGATCACGATGCATGGACGAGTTTTGAGCCAATGAAGACCTTCGCCTGCGCCTCAGACACCCAACTAGTGAATCACACGCTTACGTCCCTGCCGATCGTTGTTCTGCATGTGCATAGCCGTTGTAATTGCCGATGCACCATGTGCGACATCTGGCAAAGTAAGGAAACTAACGAGCTTTCATCATCGCAGTTACAAGCGCTTCTTACGAGCTTTCGCCGATTATCCGTGAGATGGGTTGTTCTGACTGGGGGTGAGCCCCTTTTGCATCGTGATCTGCACTCACTCTGTGGACCTCTGCAAGAATCAGGGATCAAGATCACGTTATTGACTACCGGACTTCTGCTCTCGAAATATGCTGGAATTGCCAGTTCCCTTTTCGACGAGATCATCGTTTCGATCGACGGTCCACCGGTGATTCACGATCAGATCCGGCGTGTCTCACGTGGATTCAATCGAATTGCGACAGGACTCAAAGTTGTCCATGAGCATGCCCCCAGCATTCCTCTACGCGCACGCTGCACAGTACAGAAGGCCAACCACGACCACATCCGCGAAACAGTAATGGTTGCCAAAACATTGCCGTTACAATCCATCTCCTTTCTCGCGGCTGATCTCACCTCCGAAGCGTTCAACCGGAAGCTACTTTGGCCAGTAGCCCGACAGAATGAGGTCGCTCTTACCGCATCTGAAATTGATGTCTTGGAAAGAGAAATCGAGACCTTAATTGAGGAATACGACACTGAGATCCGAGAGGGATTTATCGCGGAAGCGCCACATAAGCTCCGGAGAATCGTTCAACATTTCCTTTCTCACCTGGGAAAGGCATCAGCGCAGGCGCCGCAATGCAACGCTCCGTGGACATCAACGGTGATTGAATTAGATGGCCGTGTTCGCCCGTGTTTTTTTCATCGCCCTGTGGGAACAACTGAACACGGACTCGACGCTGCTATTAACGGTCCAGCGGCTAAGGAGTTCAGGAAAAAACTTGATGTTGCTACCAATCCGATCTGCCGGCGATGCGTTTGCTCGCTGAATTATCGCGAAGCTTAGTGACCCTGCGCGCCTGCTGCGATTCATCGCAGGCCTGTCCTGAGTACATCGGTGGTTCACCCAGGCTGCCGGCATGAGGCAGGTGTCGAATAAAAAGGACGATCGACCAGATTTCATCGTCATTCAGGATGCCTTTGGAGCCTGGCATTCCAGAAGGCGCCAATCCCTCATCGATGATTTCCTTCAACTGCCCGTCTGTATACTGCTGAACATGCTGAGCTGCAAGTGAAGGAACCGGTGGCGACATACGGTCAGCAAACGGTACGCCAGTTTTCTGTCCATCTAATCCGTGACAAGCAGCACAGTAGTGGGAGAATGCCTCTTTGCCAGCATCGATATTTTCTGCCGTCGCAGTTTGTGGGTTGATCAGCTTCTTCCCCCCGACTGTCCAGCGTTTTAGACGGGTCATAATCACTGTTTCGGTTTTCCCTGGCGGCGTTGCTGAGCAAGAACACAGACTTGTGACTACCGCCATCAAAAGAATGCCAGGAAATAGCTTCACAATCACTCCGTAACAGTGACGGTAAACTTCATGGAGCCGTGCCCTGACCCACAGAAATGACTGCACTTGCCTATAAAAGTTCCTGTCTTTTCAGGTGTGAACGTAACGATTGTTTCTTTTCCTTTTGGAATTTCCGCTTTCAAGCCCAGGTCTTTGACGATAAGCCCATGCGCCACGTCGATGGTGCGTAGTGCTAACGTAACGGTCTGCCCCCTCTGCACAGTGATTTCGTCTGGCACGAACGAAAAACGTTTTGCCACAATCTCGATCGTTGTCGGCGGCTGATTCGCACTCGACGACATTGCGGTGAGCATTAAGAGTCCAATTACAATAACGATTATCTTGCCTTTGGCCACCAATTCCTCCTGCAACATTAGGGCGCGATGTAATTCAAAATTGCCTTCTCATCTTCTTTGGAGAGCATGGCTCGCACTCGCATGTGCTGCAGCACCGCATGCGCCGCACTAGGCGAAAGAGCTTCCGGAGGCGTGTGGCACCTTCCGCAGTGACTCTGGAACAGCAGTTCCCCATTCTCCTGCTCTCCATGATTGCTGGATTTCTGTGTCGCATTTGAAGCTGATTTCTGTCCTGAGTCTTTGTTTGTCGCACTCGAGGCTAGCGCCAGCGATAAGATGACAAATGCTAGACCACAAACTCGGATCATCATTTGTTTGCTCCCGGAATAATTGGAAACAGGAAACGATACGTTAATGCGACGCTCCAAATATTGTTGTTCCCTACGCTACTGAAGTTTCTGGAGTAACTCCCACTCAAACGAATCTCATGCGGAAGGTTGTAGTTCAGTCCGAAGTCTGCCTGCTGCGTATTGACGCCCGGCAGAAGATCGCCCGAAATGCGAGTGCCACGAAAGAACTGTTGCATGCGAAATACCGGTTGGATACCCGAGTACCAGGAGAGTGCTTTACCGGGCCGATAAAACCTATATGCGGCTTCGAGCCAGTACCCGCGCCCGCTCGGGGATTGCGCATACTCTGACTTGACATCAACAGGCACCGCTGGCGGCTGCCACGAAATGTAGCCACCGTAAGAATCAATGTGTTGATCCTGCAGAAATCTCTCGTAAGAGGTTCCAATCTCCAGCCTGGGATGCGGCAGAAAAATGCCCACGCGGCCCCCAGCACTCCTTCCGGCGGAAAACTGGTCAATGTTGCTAAGAGCTGAAAAGTATGCAGTGTAGTTGAGCTGCCATTGATTTTTTTCCACGGCCGTGCCGCGTACCATCACCCCATCGCTCGAGCCAGATGTGCGAGTGCCAATGGGAAAAATAATTGGGGCATCCTGGAAATTGCGGATCCAGATTGGAGTCAGCCGCTCATTGTAGACGTTGAACGGAGTCAAGAATCGACCTGCGGTAAGCGTCAGGTGAGAATTGACCATGACGTCCATTTGCAGGTACTCGAGGGTGGGGAAAAACTGCCCGGTGTATGGCCCTGTGCCATTCTTAGGCAGGTATACACCGCGAAGATCCGCGCGTGATTCGATCAGCACTCTCTCACCCAGTGGAATCGCCGCGACAGGGGCAATCACCGGCTGGAAGAATGTAAGACCCGCATTTGTCGTACTGATAAAACCCGCACCGCCACTAATGACCGGACTGGAAGTTTGTGCATAACTGACCAGAGCAAAAAGAACGATGACAATCAGGACTACCGCTATTGGTTGCAGCATCTGGTTCCGCGAATTCATCATTGCAAGCTGTGTACGTGTAACCAAAATAGCTGGGCTCTTGCTCTGCTTTGTCACGACGTGGTAATTGAACGGTCATCTTTCTGTGAGTCCTTTTACTTTGGAGATCAGTCATCTGGATAGTGAGCGGGGACCGCACGACGCGCTCAAGATAATTGTGAATGGTCACTTACCGGCTGGATGCCATTAGACCCCCTGAAAGCAGGGATGAGATCCATAAGACCTTCTCTGCTAATTTCTTTGCTCTTTAGGAAGAATGGCTGTCTGGTTGGAAATTGGAGTGGCTTGTCGCGTGCCCACGCTATCTGGCTCCTGGATCTTCATTTCCAGATGCCGAACGGCTATTTCTCTGAAGAATGAGCGCCGACTGAGAACAATAACGAAGAAGTTGGAGCGAATGAAGATCACCCTCGCGAAGAAAATTGCTTTTAACTGACTTTATTGTCTCTGGAGTCCGGGCTAATGCGAGGAGGTCTGTAGTCGTTCGCCAGAGGCATCCACGATGACCGCAGTCATCAATTTTCCCTCGGCACCACCGGAGTTGGACAGCCACACTCGCGCCAGGAAACTATGTCCGTCTGCTCGCTGACAACGGCATTCCCAACCTATTCCGTTCGCTGCTTCGGACAAGTTCTGCAGTTCGGGCACAAAAGACTGAACACCTTTTCCTGACAGAGCCCCAAACCGACCTCGAAACTCTGCTTATGGCCACATTGCATCTCCATAAAATGAAACCTTGATAGCTCCGTTGGAATAAGTCTGGTTCGGGTTAGTCGTCTGTGCCGTCGTGTTGGTGATGTTGAGTCTGGTGGCATACCCATAGGACCCGTTCTTAATATTTGTCGCCATAAGGTCCACCCACGGCGTATCAGTCGACAGCACATCATGGCACAGACCGCTCGCAGCATGGTACATCTTTATCTCATGGTAACCGTGGTAAACGTAAAACATCTGAAGCCAGTACTCATCACCGTCAATTAGTGGCGGGGAGACCAACCCTGTGTTTCCTCCTCCATACTCCATGCCGACTTGTTCCCTAAATGGACTATGATAGAGATTAACGAAATCTCCCCAATCGGACATGAGCGAAACCCAATCTTGCAAATCACGCGACCCCGGAGTCGTCCCTGAATGCCACTTTATACAAGTAGCTATAGAGAGAACCTCCGAGCGATTCTCAACGAACAGTGAGGCTCCTGCCGCTCCTGTTGATATTGGTTGTGCGGGTGTGGTGTAACTGAACTGATAAGCCGCTTCGGAAGCATTTCCCGTATACCCAGGACAACTAATCGTTCTACGCCATGGCGAGAAGGTATTGAGTTCATTGGTCAGTCTGCCGTAGCCGCCGTCGGAATTTCCGTTATTGGCATTAATCAACCACTTTCCGGGAGCATTTGAACTTCCTCCGGTGTAGGAGAAATTCGCATTCGGATTAATCGGATAGTTCTTGGTATCCGCGGCGAGTACCGCAAGAGTCAGACTATTTCCACCATTGATGGGAATCTCGCTGTAGCGGGGGATAATCTGGATATTGGAGTCGCAGTAGGAATTGTCATCAGGAACAATCCCAACCTGCCCGTCAACCCAGCGCAAAGAATTCGTCGTCACATAGGGACTGTTCGTAGGCACAGCCATCGTCTGCGCCGAGTAACTCGGCCATAAATGGGTGTCATTATCGATCAAACTGAAGCCAATCCCCGCTGACACCTCTGGACTACCTGTCCGTTGCGCTGCTATGCCTATGATCATCTCCCCGTTCGTGTAAGGCATCAAGGCAGGCCCAGACGTCGGAAAGTTTGTCGCGTCAAAATCCTGCTGTTGCGAGATAGAACCATCAAGCGAGAACTTATGACGAGCACCTTTCACTTCTTGAACCGAGATGCTGGTGTTGGAATTGGCAACAGCGGTTTCGTAAACTGTTACCGCAGTCGGTGTCGCCGCGACGTTCTCTTTGATGAATCCACACACCACATAATTAACCGAAAGTGCATGGCATGGCATGGAGACCAGGTAGTTGCCCACATTAACATTGTCATGTACATAGACGCCAATGGCGCTATCGCTGTAGGGTATTTCTACTTCCACATGTAGCGCGCTACCTCCCGTAGTGGGCGTAATGATGCAACTGAACTGTGTTACTGCCGCACTGGTATTGCAATTATTGTGCGCACCGATATCCTGATTATTATTAGCATTGATGCTCCGCATATTGCGAGCACCGATACTCTGCTGGGACCAAAGCAACGCCGGCAGATACCACAACAACACAAATAACAACAAAAAGTGTCTCATCGATATACCCTAGTCAGGTATCTATTCCCGTTAGAGGTCTGAATTTGGAGGAGAGCTATAACTATATACATTCTCAAAGTAATTTCACACTGCCAATTTTTGGGAATGGAAAAGTCATAGTTTGTCGTCAAAATTTCATAAACCCCGGTCACTGTTGAAAACTACTCGCAATCCACCGGGAACGTATGGGACGCGAAGGCATACGTGGAACCGATCATCAGCAAAATCAGGTGTTTAGAGCCATTTAAAAATACCTGAGCGGACTAACAACGAAGCGTGGACCATGTCGAGAAGGTTGCGGCGCGTGGTATTCCCATCGGTAACTAGAACCCATCTCATAAATATCTTCTCAGCAGAATGACAACGCATGCGAGTTGCACCATGCCGAAGAAGTTGTCCGCGTGGTATTCCCATCGCGTCACGATACGGCGGAAATTGTGCAGCCAGGCGAAAAGCCGTTCG
>CAYWSM010000332.1:0-1932 GCA_964460935.1 uncultured Terriglobales bacterium
TGGCCGGAGTCGGAGACGATCGAGACCGTGCGCAATACCTTCGGCACGGCGCTGCAACTGATGCGGAAGTTCCCGGATTTCACCTTCACCATGTCCACGGCCCGGGCGTATGAGTGGATGGAGGAGAAATATCCGGCGCAGTTCGAGGAGATCAAGCAGCGAGTGAAGGAGGGCCGCTGGGAACCGATCGGCGGGATGTGGGTAGAGCCGGATTTGAACCTGCCGGATGGCGAGTCGCTGGTACGGCAGATACTGATCGGAAAACGATATTTCCAGAGCCGCTTCGGGAAGGACATCAAGGTCGGATGGAATCCGGATTCATTCGGCTATAACTGGCAGTTGCCTCAGATCTATAAGAAGTCCGGGATGGACTACTTTGTAACGCAAAAGATTTACTGGAACGACACGACAAAGTTTCCGTACAAGCTGTTCTGGTGGGAGGCTCCGGACGGCAGCCGCTTGCTGACGTATTTTCCGCACGATTACGTCAACACGATGGAGCCGGTGAAGATCGCCACCGATCTTTCGGAATACGCGCCCAACATGGGATTTCCGGAGATGATGCATTTGTATGGAGTGGGCGATCACGGCGGCGGCCCGACGCGCGCGATGGTGGAAGAGGCGCAGACGTGGATGAAACCGGACGCGATCTTCCCGAAACTATATTTCCAGACCGCGCAGGGATATTTTGACGATCTGATGAAGAACGTCGATCACCTGAAGGTTTCGACGGTGAAAGACGAGCTGTATCTCGAATATCACCGCGGCGTGCAGACGACGCAGGCAGAAACGAAGAAGAGAATCCGGTTCGGCGAAGAGGCGCTGGAGAATGGGGAGAAGTTCGCATCAGTAGCGACGCTGTTTGGGAACCCGTATCCGCAGACGGCGTTGAACAATTCCTGGAAGCAACTGCTGTTCGACCAATTCCACGACATAATGCCCGGATCGGGCATCGCAGTGAACTACATCGAAGCAGGACGAGCACTCGACCTGGTGAAGCGAGTGGGTAACGACGTCGAGCGGAAGGGGATGGAGGCAATCGCGGAGAACATTAATACGCAGGGCGATGGTGTGCCGGTGATCGTGTGGAATCCGCTGAGCTGGGAGAGAAGCGAAGTCGTGGAGGCGGAAATACCAAGGCCCGACGTGGACAGAACTGGAACTACGATGATTTCTGGAGTTCCGACGGCCGTCAATCCCAAAACTCATAAAGACCTTCCCACAGAGGTCATCGGAGAGTCGGCGGACGGAACACGAGTTAAGGTCCGATTCCTCGCTGACGCGGTGCCTGCGTTTGGCTATCAACTCTTCGAGATTGCGCCCGTCGATTTAAAGGGACCTGAGGTTACCGATCTCAGAGCCGGCCAGATCAACAACGTTGGCGGAAGTCAGACGCGCGAAGACAAACTCGAGAACAAATACCTGCGAGCGACCATTGACATGACCACCGGCTGCATCACCAGCCTGGTCGAAAAGAAAACCAACCAGGAGACCGTTGCCAAAGGCGGTTGCGCGAATCTGCTGCAAACATTTGTCGACAAGCCGAAGCGGTGGGATGCGTGGAATGTCGATGCCGATTTTGAAAAAGAACATTGGGATCTGACGCGAGCCGACGAGGTGAAATTCATAGAAGGCGGACCGCTACGAGCGGTGATCCGGGTGAAGAAGCATTTCCAGAATTCGCAGTTTGTGCAGGACATCACGCTCGACGCTGGGTCTCCACGGCTGGATGTTCACATGACGGCCGATTGGCATGAGAAGCACATTTTTCTGAAGGTGGCGTTCCCGGTGAATGCGCAGAACGACAACGCGACGTTCGAGATTCCGTACGGATCGATTGAGCGGCCGACCGTGCGCGAGACACCTGCGGAGAAGGCGAAGTTCGAAGTCCCGGCGCTGCGCTGGGCGGATTATTCCGATGACAAATTGGGT
>CAYWSM010000333.1:0-40382 GCA_964460935.1 uncultured Terriglobales bacterium
ACCGCACCGTCGAGGACGCGCAGCGAACGCTCTACTTCGGCGGTGAAATCGACGTGACCGGGTGTATCAATAATATTGATACGAACATCGCGCCAGTTGCAGGTCGTGGCGGCAGAGGTAATCGTGATGCCGCGCTCCTGCTCCTGTTCCATCCAGTCCATCGTGGCTGTGCCTTCGTGGACTTCGCCGATACGGTGCGTCCTGCCTGTATAGAACAGGATGCGCTCCGTCGTCGTGGTCTTGCCCGCGTCGATGTGAGCCATGATGCCGATGTTCCGGCAACGCGCTAATGGAACTTGTCTCGCCACTTCTAATCCTTAACTGCCAGTTCTAAAAGTGAGGACTGGCGCCTCTCACCCCAACTGAAACTCCGTCGTTAACTCTTGGCCGCTAGCGGTCAGTCGCTTCTTGGCGCCGACTCTGACTACCGGCATGTAGCACAGCCATTCTTGGCTGTGCACAAAACTTGGCTGCGCACAAATGCACAGCAATTACCACCGATAATGCGCGAACGCCTTGTTCGCTTCCGCCATGCGATGAACATCTTCGCGCTTCTTCACCGCGGCGCCGCGTCCGTTCGCGGCATCGAGCAACTCATTGCTCAGCTTGTCGGTCATGCCCTTTTCGCCGCGGCCGCGCGCATACGACACCAGCCAGCGGATCGCCAGCGAAGTGCGCCGGTCCGGATTCACTTCCACCGGAACCTGGTAGTTCGCGCCACCCACGCGGCGGGTCTTGACCTCAAGCAGCGGCTTTACGTTCTCGACTGCCTTCTTGAACAGCTTCAACGCCTCGTCGCCGCCCTTCTCTTCCAGGCGCTTCATCGAGTTGTAGAAGATGGCTTCGGCGGTGGACTTCTCGCCGTCGTACATCATCGAGTTGACGAACTTCGTAACCAGCGTGGATTGGTACACCGGATCCGGCGCTACCTCCCGCTTCAACGACGCATGACCTTTTCTTGGCATATCAGAAACTCAGCTTTCAGCTATTAGCTCTCAGTACACTGGAGCCTCAAAATGTGGCACAGCCATTCTTGGCTGTGCGTATCCCACTAGCTCTTCGGGCGCTTCGCGCCGTACTTCGAGCGGCCCTGCTTGCGGTTCGCGACGCCAACCGCGTCCAGCGTTCCGCGAATCACGTGATAACGCACGCCCGGCAAGTCCTTCACGCGGCCGCCGCGGATCAGCACAATCGAGTGCTCCTGCAGGTTGTGGCCGATGCCCGGAATGTACGTCGTGACTTCGATCCCGTTCGTCAGGCGGACACGGGCGACCTTACGCAGCGCCGAGTTCGGCTTCTTCGGCGTCTGGGTGTAAACACGCGTGCAAACGCCACGCTTTTGCGGCGAACTCTGCAGTGCCGGACTCGCCGTCTTGTAATTCGGCGCCGTACGGCCTCTCTTCACCAATTGATTAAATGTCGGCACTCTTCCCTGCTCCTTCGCGCACGCACATACCCAGTCCGGCTCTTTTGCAGCCAGACTCATGTCGGCGCTCACATTCACCCGTTTGGAAACTTCCGATATCGGGCTGGCACGCTTCCGCACGCCATACTTCCCCGGCAACGTCCCAGTACCAGGGAATTTGCTTGATTGGTTTGGAGACCGACGGTGGCACCCAGCTTATCGGGGGTACTCCGTTTCGCTCTCAGGAACCTGCATACCCTCTCTAGCGGCCCGGAAAGGCTCTTGATGGTGAGAGGCAGCGCAGGTTCATTTCTAGCGAGAGGCGCTGAACCAAAATCTGTTCAGCCAACGAAAAACAGCTCAGCCGCTACATGCAGACCAAACTTACTCGCAGAACTTTTCAAATATAACAACTCTGTCCAGGACCGTCAACAATTTAGGCCGATTTTCGCGGGTACCTCGGATGGGAACGGCTCCGACTCTCTCTTTAGACGGCTCACCGAGCCAAAAAGGCTCAAAAATCAAGGCCGAGTGCTATTTCCCGCGGATGACTCCGCGCAACAAATCCAGATTACCCGGTTTTGAATTAGCCGATTCGGAAGATGTTCGAGGTACGTGTGCCTCTGGATAGACAGATACAAGTCTTCCTTCTACACTCAACATTTCTATTGATTCGGTTTATATGAGCTAATCCGCGCCAGCCGAAATGCCGGCGCGGGGAGGATGCATGTTGCAGTTGGTTTCGTCATCTTTCCGGCCCAAACTGGCTTGGGCTGTGATTTCCTTCATTTTGTTAGGACTTATTGCCGCTGGATGCAGCGGGGGCGGCAGCACCACATCCACACCCACCAGCATTTCGGTCACTCCTGCCACCGTTTCTCTCAAGTACGGGGACGTGGTGGAAGTTGCCGCGCAAGTGCTTGACCAGAACGGCAATGTCATGTCGAACCAGACATTCACCTGGAGTTCGAGTGACACCAAAGTTGCCTCAGTGACAGCGACGGGCGGCATTTGCGGCGACACGCTGAATACTTCGGCTACCTCGTGCGTTTGTGCCGGTACGTGGAGCACCGACCAGATCAACTGCACTCCTCCTTCCGGACCAGGCCAGGCCACAATTACCGTGACATCCAGCGGCCTCTCAACCACGATTCCGGCCCTTATCCATGCTCCTGTAGCTCGCGTCTCGGTCAGTCCTAGTAACGTCGATTGTCTTTCGGCAAAAGGCACGCAGCAGATGTCTGCCGCCGCCTTCGATTCCCAGGGAAATGACATCACGAAGACCGTCGCGATCGATGCCAGCTCTTTCACATGGACAAGTTCAGACTCTACGGTCACGTCGGTAGATACCAAAGGACTGGCCACCGCGGTTAATCCCGGACGCACGCGTCTCTATGCTTCCATCGCGGGAACTTCTAGCGCCCCGGCAAATTTCACCACATGCCCGGTCGTGAGCATCACTCTGGCGGCAGGATCGAATAACAGTTTCTCCATCGCCCAAGCCGCAACGCAGCAGTTAACGCCGACGGTAAAGGACAGCAACGGCAACACTATCACCGTTACTTCGGGACGGTTGCTCTACAACACAAGTTACGCAACAGCGGTCTCGGTTGACAGCACCGGTCTGGCCACCGGACAGAACCCCGGCAACAGCGCGATTGTGGCTTCCTGCTCTCCTCCGTTCTGCAACAACGGGCTGTATCCGATTTTTTCGAACGTGATCACCGGAACCACTCAGGGAAGCACCAGCAGCGGCACGAATGCAAAGACAACTCAGGTGCTGGTGGCTAGTTTGAGCGATACGCAATTGATCCCGGTGGATATCACGACGAGTACAGCGGGAACGGCGCTGACTCTGCCGTATCAGCCAAACTCGCTCGTGTACAGCAAGGCTTCGGACACGGCCTATATGGGAAGCGACACAGCGCTGATGTCTTATACCTACAGCACCAACTCTGTCGCTCAGATCGCGTTGATCCCCGGCGTTATTCTCACCTTGTCGAATGACGGTGGACGAGTCGTTATCTACGACGATACGGCAAAGACCGCGACTGTCTATAACCTGTCGAGCGGCGTCACTGTCGACAAGTTCTCGGTGCCAGGAGCCACCCCCACCAACATTCATGCCGCAGTCGCTCCCGACGACCAGACCGCATATATTGTGGTCGGAAATCAGCTCTACATCTCGAGTAGCACAACTTCCCTGCGCACAGTTACGCTCAACGCGCCGGCAAATGATGTCGCTTTCTTGCTCCAGGGCTCTTTCGCATATCTCGCCGGCGGCCAAAATAACGCGGTTACGGCGCGCACAACCTGCGACACCTCGGAGAAGGACGTTGTCGCCGTCAGCGCGACGCCCGACCGGATCGTGGCTTCCGGAGATGGAATGAAGATTTATGCGATTTCCGGCGCTGTGATGAACACGATTACCGCTACCACTGATGGCTCGGCCTGCCCGCCCGCATTGAGCGATTCCCTAAGTTCGGTGGACTTGGGACAAGGAGCAGTCTCGCCCACACAGATGTTCAGCAACCCTGCCGGGACGAAGGTATACATGATCAGCAGCGCCAATAACGTTGTGGTGTTTGACGCGAGTGCCAATACCGGAGCGACCATCTCCCTCAGCGGCAGCGCCAAAGCGACAACCGCGGGGTTAACCATGGATGGAGCCAACCTGTGGGTCGGCGGCGGATCAGATCAGAAAGTCCACCGCATCGATACCAGCAGCAACAGCGATGCACAACAGATCTCGGTTGGAATCTCCGCCGACCTCGTGGCAGTGAAGAACCAGTAAAAAGACATTTCGCTTGATTTACCCGGTTTTGTATCAGGGCATCGCTTCAGCGATGCCGGAAACGCATTAAAAAATCAATGCGCCTTTAGGCGCTGAGTTTGGATTAGGGACTTTGTCATCAGCCTGAGTCCGCTTCAGCGGACGATTGAGTTTCTCAACAGCTTCCGGGTGGCGAGGGCTTCCTATTCTTTCCGTCCATCGCTCAAAAGGCGGCTGACTTGTTTCGAAATCCCGATTTGGTCTAAATCTCAAAACGAATCTTATTGACCTCGTTATCCTTTGAGAGATGTCAAGTCCGGAAATTCGCCGAATTGCTCGCAACTCCCTGAAAACAGGGACTAAATAAACTTCGCCAATTTGGCGGTAAATCCTTCCTGCGGGGGCCATAATCACCTTTGTAGGGTAGAAAAAGAAACTTGGCCAACCATCCGGTTTCAAAGACCTTTATTTTCAATAATTTAGTATAAGTGCTTTATTTTCAACAAAAAAATCTCGGTCGACCCGAGGGCATATGCACTGATTTGGCGCAAAAAACTCAGGGGAGCCTCGCGGCTCCCCTGAATGGTTCAGCAAGCAACTGCGCTCGGTTAGAAGATAAGCTTCAAACCGAACTGCAGTTGACGCATGGTGGTTCCGAACGCGATGTTCTGAATCTGGCCGTTGTTGCCGCCGCAGTCGATACACGTTCCACCGCCACCCTCATTCGAACTGAAGTCGAGGATGGGATGGTTAAACACGTTGAAGGCATCCATGCGGAACTGAGCGTTGAAGCGCTCCGTTAGCTTGAAGTCCTTCGAGATCGACATATTGTCGGTAAAGGCGCCAGGTCCGCGCATCGAGTTGCGGCCGATGAGACCTTGTGCACCGCAAGGCGCCAGCCCGAAAGGACCGGACGCAATTGTGTTGCTACAGGTATCCTCACCGATTGTGGCCGACTGAATGATCGGAGTCACCGGCGTGAAGAATGTAACTGTGTGTGTAACCGGATCGAACCCGCTCGTTCCGGTATGGAATGATCCACCTACGCTGTTAGGCAAACACGGTCCTGTGTCGGCATTGCAGGTCGCGTCGTAAGGAGTCCACGGCAAACCGCTGCTCAGGTTGGTCGTATCGGTGATCTGCCATCCGCCGATGATCAGATCCAGCGCCCGGCCGGCGCCGCCGGCGAAACGCTTGCCCCTTCCGAACGGCAACTGGTACACAGCGTTAAAGATCCAGACTTTGTCACGGTTGAAGTCGTCCGGTCCGTAGCTGCCCTGCGGATCAACCGAATAAAGGAACCCATTGTCCGCAGAGTGGTTAAAGGCCTTGGACCAGGTGAAGTTGGTCTGGAACTGTAAGCCCTGCGAAAAGCGCTTTTCGAACTTCACCTGCAACGCGTTGTAGTTCGAACTGCTGTCATTACCGAAATAGTTACCCATGATGTTGCCGGAGCAACAAGTAACACCCGGGAAACCAATTGACGTGTAGTCGAACTTGTTGAAAAACGGTTTGCGATTGTTGGCGGGAACTGACGGCGTAAAGGTCAATTTACAGTTTGCACCCGCTGTAGAGCACGAAGTGCCAACTGGGAGATCACCCGTGACAACACCTGTACCCGCGCCGTATGCAACCTGGTTCAGGTCGTAAGACGGTCCGTTGCCGGCGAACACGTGCGTTCCCTTGTTGCCGACATAGGCAACTTCGAGAGACATGGTGTTCGTCAACTGCCGCTGCACGGTGAGGTTCCACGCATCAAGTGTTGGCAGGCGTTGGAATGTGGGACGCATCCTGGGCTGCACGTTTCCTTGCGGACCGCCCAACGGCAACACGCCGTTGCTCGGAATTGCGGGGAACTCGTACACCGGAGGACCCTGGCTCAGCGAGAATGCGGGATAGTACTGGTCAGTCAGTGTCGTGCCGTTCGGAGGTGTCATTCCGATGACGGCGTATGACTGTGCCGTGTTGGTACTTGCTGTCAATGTCTGGTTCACGAGAACCGGCAGGTTCTGCGTAACGGCGTGGCCGAAGTTCGATCCGAATACACCGATATCGAAGCTGCGTCCATAGCCCATGCGAACCACTGTCTTCGGCGTCACTTGATACGCGATACCGAGACGAGGAGCAAGCGCCTTCCAGCTATTGGCAATGTTGCCGTTCAGGTCATACTTGCCTTCACCGGCGACACGGATGATGCCTTCCTCTGGGTTGGCGAATCCACCGTTATCTTTGCCGTTCACGGTCTCGGGGAAGTAAATCTCCCACCGCAACCCGTAGTTGATGGTCAACTTCTGGGTGGCGCGCCAGGTGTCCTGGCCGTAGTAGAAGAAGCGCTTCTGGCGTTCAGCCGCGTTCAGACTGAGGCTGACGAAACGGTTGAAGTTATCGACATAGCCCAGCAGGAAGTCGGCAAAACCAGCGCCACCACCAGCGGTGCCGTCCGAAGTCGCCGAGCCATTGTTGAAGTTGTACACACCGGCGCGGTCGGCATCGCTGGGCACGCGAAGGTTCATCGCATACCGCATGTCGAGACCGAACTTGAAGGTGTGATTGCCGTGGATCTTGGTCCAGTTGTTGACGAATTGGAACTGCTGTTCGCTCTCGATCAACGGACAGTTACAACGGCCGACGTTCAAACCGTCGCCGAAGTTCGAGAAAAGATTCCCGTTCGGTCCAAACTGGAAGCTGCCCCAACCAGAGGTGAATACATCGCCGAAATTGACGTTCGGAATTCCGGCGTCCTGCATTGGCGTCGCTCCCTCATCCGGCTTATGGGTGTGCGGATTGTATTTGAAGTAGCCGAAGCGGAAGTCAGCCAATAACGTCGGGCTGAATGTCTTGGTAACGCCACTAGCGACACTATAATTGTGCGTGACGGAGCTACCAGCCAGTCCGCCCAAACCGGTGCCGACGCCGCCCAGAGCGCCGAGTACTCCCTCACCGCTAAGGCTGTACCGAGCCATGCTGAAACGGCCAAAGACCGAAACCGTCTGCCCCGCCGCCCAGTCAACACGCGCATCCATGCTGTTCTGGCTGAACGGCGCGCTGCCTGAGGCGATCAGGTTGTTCTGTAACGCACTGTTGGTCGGCGTCGGGAACAAGCTGAGCATATTCTGAACCTGCGTCGGAATACGGTTCAGAGGAATCCAGTTAGGCTGTGTGTCGCAACCAGCCGGGCCGCAGAACGGAGTGCGGCCAACGGGGTTACCGTCAGCGCCAATGGTTCCCGTTGTAGGGTCATAAATCAGCGGATTGCCGCCGGGAAGGTTGTTGAACAGGCCAGCGTTAACGTACTGGTCCAGTTTGCAATAGCCGCTGCCATCGCCGGCGCCCGTGCAACTGTTGAGAACCTGCGCACTCGGAATGGTTAGCTGTTGCGTGATACCGCTGGCCTGACGGGTGCCCTGGTAATCAGCAAAGAAGAACAACTTGTTCTTGATGATTGGCCCGCCGAAAGTGCCGCCGAACTGGTTCCAACGATCTTCCGGAATAAAACGCCCGGTAACTGAGTCGGGAGCGTACTGCGTGAAAGGATTTCGTGCTTCCGTAGCATCCGTGCGGCGGAACCAGAAGCCTTCACCATGGAAGTCGTTGCTGCCCGATTTGGTCTGCACCGTTACGATACCGGCCACAGCCTTACCGAATTCCGCGTCGTAGTCCTGTAAGTCGATCTTGGTTTCGGTGATGGCGTCCAGATTTGGGTTGACGACGATGATGCCCAGAATCGGGTCTTGGTTATCGGTTCCGTCCAGCTCATATCCGGTGCCGCTGAAGTGCTGGCCATTGACAAACGTCTGTTGACTGCCCTGCGGATTTTCTGTCGATGCGTGATTCCAGCCTTGCAACAACTGGGTTCCAGGAGAGAGCAACAGGAAACTTGTGAAGTTACGGCCAAGGACCGGCAGATCCTGGACGTATTTTTCGTTGAATGTGGTCGCGACATCGGCGCGGTCGGTCTTCAACTGCGGGGCCTCAGCCGTTACTTCGACCGCTTCGGAAACGGAACCGAGAGACATTTTGATGTCATTGCGCGAAGCTTGGTCGGCCATCACAGTGATACCCTTCTGCTCTGCCGTCTTGAAGCCCTGCGCTTCGATCTTGATGTCGTAAATGTCCGGAATTAAGTGAGTAACTGTGTAGTTACCGGACTCATTGGTGGTCGCTGTATCCGACGTCCCTTTGCGAACGTCGGTGATGGTCACTTTGGCGTTTGGAACGGCCGCACCTTGAGGATCGGTAACGCTACCGATGATGCTGCCATATACGGCCTGAGCATTCGCGGGAGGCGCTGTAGAAAGTACAAACAGCGCGACCAGCCACAGCACAAGGGCTGTGCAAGCCACCTTCTTTATCATTTTGCCCCCTTCGTACTGGCACGTCGCCCGCGCACGGACAGACATGCCCCTAACCCGACTTACCGTTCAAAGGCAGTTTGAACGTTTGCTTAGTTAACTTCGGTTTGAATCACGCACGCGCAAGAAGAAAACGGCAGAGGACAACCAGAGCACTGGTGATCACCGTCACCAGCTGTATGTTCATGGCGTAGAAAGGTATGCCCATGATGCGGGAGTGTCAAGGGCTATTGTCTGAAATTTGTTAAATCCGATGACCTCGGCAGACGATTTTTCCTGGCTAGGATCAGCGGTAGTGTGGATCAAGTTCGGCCGCCCGTCGCAAGTGCTCGGCCGCCTCGTCCTTTTGCCCTTTGCGTTCGAGGGCGCGTCCCAGTTGGTAATGAGCTAAAGGACTGTTAGGTGAGATCTTAAGGGCTGCTTCAAACTGAGAAATAGCGCCATCGAGATCGCCGAGTCTCATCAACCGAATACCGGAGTTTGTATCGAAAAGTGCCGCCTGCTCCCCAACTTTTCCCTTCATGATCTCGGCCGCAAGTTTGCGCTCTTTCGCCGCACCCTCGGCATCACCCATTTGCGCCAAGACGGAAGCCAGGTTCGTATGCGCCCCCGTGAAGTCCGGCTGAAGTTCAATTGCCTTTCGCAAAGCCGTTGCAGCTTCTGGCAGCTTGTCCATCTGCTTCAGGACTGATCCCAGGGTGTAATAGGCCTCAGCATAGTCAGGCTTAATCTTGATGGCATCCTGAAGCGCTTCCGCCGCAGCCGGAAAGTCTCCCTTCTGCCACAACGTGACGCCGAGCGTGTATGGCGGATCGGGAAGAGTCGGGTCCAACTCATGGGCCTTCTTGAATTCGGCTATCGCCTCGGGCAGCAAGTCCTTCAACTTCAGGTCTAAGCCGAGGTCGTAGTGCAGGTCGGCATGGTCGGGAGCGATCTTCAACGCGGTCTCTAACTGCTCCTTTGCGGCATCGAAGTCAGACTTCTGCAGGTACGCAACCGCCAGATTGCCGAGATAGCTTGGATCGTTCGGTGCAAGCTCGGTCGCCTTCTTCAGTTCCTCGACCGCGCCATCGCCTTTGCCGGTCTGGAGATACGCCAGTCCCAGGTTGTTGTGCGCGTCTGGATCTTGCGGAGTTAGCTCGACAACCTTTTTGAAGGTTTCGATCGCACGATCCATCTGGCCGGTCTTTTGCAGCGTCAGGCCATAAGCCTTGAGCCCGGCGGGTTGATTCGGTTCAAGTTCAACCGCCTTGGCGTAGGCTTCCATCGCGTCAGTCTGTCGATCCAGAGCCTGCAATGCTTGCCCGAGATAAAAGTAGCTGGGTGCGTACTTGGGCGAAAGAGCAATGGCCTTCTGAAGATCGGCGACTGCCGCCTTCGGATCTTTGTGAATCTTCGCCGCACCACGATGAAAGTGTGCCGAAGCTGACTTTGGATTCAGCGCAATCGCCTTGGTGAACTCGGGGATCGCGGCTTCTATCTTCCCTTGCATGGCGAACAAGGTGCCGAGGCGATCGTGAATTTCAGAACTGCGCGGATCGAGCCTTAAAGCAGCGTGAAACTTCTTCTCTGCCTCGGCAAACTGACCCTTTTCTCCAGCGGCGACACCCTGCTGGACCAATATTTCTGCTGGTGATGGCCCTTGGGAGTTGGCTAGTTTCGATTGCGCAAATGCCGGCAGGACGAGCAGCAACAGAAGTGGAGCGAATCGTTTCACGGTGACCTGAGATACTTGGCAGATTTTATGAGGTACGTGGCTGAAGCGCAAAGTACAGTCAAAAGAAAACGCCGGCCATAACCGGCGTTCTCCATTGCGTCTTGAATGTTATTTCACTTCGCCGATCCAGACGCCATACGGCTCGAGCGAAATCGTGCTTACGCTTACCTGGGCAGGCGCCTTGGCGGTGGATGCCAGCGTGGTTCCACTGGCTCCCTTCACTCCCTGTCCGCTAAGGTCGAACTTCGCCTTCTGCGGAGAGCCGCTCATATTGAGAGCAACCAACACATTCTCGCCTTTGTAACTGCGGAGATACGAAAGCACGTTGGGATCGTTCTGGTTCAGAGCAACGTAATTGCCATCCAGCAGCGCACGATTCGTTTTCCGCAGCGCAATGATGTTGTGATACCAGTTCAGGATCGAATTGGGATCTTTCTTCTCAACTTCTACGTTATAGGTCTTGTACTTGGGATCGACGGCATTCCAGGGCTTTGTGGTACTAAAGCCGGCGTTAGCGGACGAATTCCACTGCATCGGAGTGCGCTCTCCGTCGCGGCCTTTCTCTTTCGGCCAGCCACGGCGGCCGATCGGGTCCTGCACATCTTCGCGCCGCTTGGGATCGTTGTTCTCCATGCCGATCTCTTCGCCGTAGTACAGGATAGGCGTGCCTCGCAGCGTCAGGTACATTGCCGACAGCAGCTTCGCCACCTGATATTTGTTCTGCGCATTGCCGTAGCGGTCGATGTAACGAACGATGTCGTGATTGCTCAGCACGTACACCGGCCAGCCCTGCGCGCTGTTTACGGCTGCGATCTGCTTGCGGAAATCGGGCGGCGAGAGCTTGTCCACCTTGGTGAGCATGAAATCCATGGGCATCTGGATTTCTTTGCCGCCGCCGTAATACTCCTCAAGTTCCTTGATGTCCGCCGTCCACGTCTCGCCGATCAGCACCGCGTTGTATTCATCGGCCACGCTCCGCAGCCGCTTCAGTGCTTCATGCACTTCGGGAAGCTTGGTGTTGTAGATGTTCTTCTCGACGCGATCGCCATACGCGTTCCGCTTGTCATCGACGTAAGGGTTGTCCTTCAGGTTTGGATCTTCATACATCGTGTCCACGGCGTCGAGGCGGAACCCGGCAATGCCCTTCTTGTACCAGAAGCGATTGGTGTCAAACATCGCCTTCTCGACCGCGGGATTGCGCCAATTCAAGTCAGGCTGCTCGGCATAGAAGTAGTGATAGTAGTACTGGTTCGTCTTCGGATCGAACTTCCACGCCGATCCGCCAAAGGTCGAGTTCCAATTATTCGGCGGCTGATTCGCCCCCTTGCCTTCCCGCCAGATGTACCAGTCGCGCTTCGGATTCGTCTTCGACGACTCCGACTCGATAAACCAGGGATGCTTGTCGGAAGTATGGTTCACCACGAAATCGAGAATGAACTTGATGTTGTTCTTCTTCCCGTTCGCGATAAGGCTGTCCATGTCGGCGAGGGTGCCGTACTTGGGATCGACATTCTCGTAGTCCGAGACGTCGTAGCCGAAATCCACCTGCGGCGACGGGAACATCGGCGTGATCCACACGGCATCAACACCCAGCCAATGCAGGTAATCGAGGTGCTGGTTGATGCCGTTCAGGTCGCCGATGCCGTCGTTGTTCGAATCGGCAAATGAGCGCGGATACAGTTCATAGAACACCGCGTGCTGCCACCATTGATGGCCTTCGTCGTCAACGGCGGTTGATGGCTTCTGCGCAAAAAGGCTGGCCGTGAAGAGGGCGAGCGAGAAGAGAACGGCGAGTTTGCGAGTCATCGTGGTCGTGCTTGCCTCCATGAATGAGTCACAGTGAAGCGTGAATTGTACGCCTGCCTTCGGGAGCTTTGTCGCGCGGGCTTGGAAGCCCGCGCCCACACTCGGCAATGGCAGTGGTCTTTCAGCAGTTCATTTAAATCGTACTACGACATTTTGCCGGACGTACCCATTTCCCGCCGGAAATGTAACCGAGATGTGGTCTCTGGCCGCTTGAGCCCCGCTTACTGCCACGTCCTCCAAGCCGAGCGCCGGCATATCGTATGTCCGCCCGCCGATCCCTTCGAACACATACTCCACCTGATTCCCCGTCCATTTCTCCGAGATCGGCTTGATATTCTGGCTGGCCGAACCAAGCGTAGGCAGATCGGCAGGCACACCGAGCTGGAAATCATGGGTGAAACGGATGGTTATTGTTGATTTCGCATTTAAGGGCTCGTCGATCACGATGTGCTTGTCGACAGCCGAAGACTCAGTTTTGTACTTGGCTTTATGTCTGTCGATTTCCACCGCAAGAATCTGGGCTCGCGGACTGAACGATGGCGCGAAATGCAAACGCGCGGTGCTGCTGCCGGAAATCTGCACCGTAACCGAAGAGTTAGTACGCAAATAACCGAGATCCGCCGTGCCGCTGCCGAAGCGGACGTTGCTCAGGGCAAATGACGTCCAGTCCGCCGGCACATGGGGTGAAAAAGATAGGGTGTTCGACTGGGCATAGTACTCCAACCCCATCATCCCTCTTAGCGCCGGACTCAAGACCATTGCCGCCGACCAGATCTGGTGTGGCGAAGCAATCGAGTGCTGCTGGAAGTAGGCGCCAGATAAGACTTCCGTGTCGTGTCCGAGCGAGCCGTTCAGAGTAAGCATCGCGTTCTCACGCATGTTCTGATACGCCGCAAGTGGACGGTGATAGCGATATTCGCCCACGGCCGCCCATCCTGTAAACAGCGGCCACACCGCTCCGTAGTGATAGCCGTCAGGGCTGTAGATCGACTCTTCGTCCGAGATGATTCGCATGCCCCAGTCAGTCGAGTGGTGCGAAGAAGCAAGTTGGTCGATCATCGCGTTGGAATGTGCCTGATCGAGAAGCCCAAACCACATCGGGACCGTCGCCTCGACGCTCGGCATTTCATTCATCGTTCCGTCGGGCTTGATGCCAAACGCGTACGTGTTCTTGGCCGGAATCCAGTACTTCCGCTCAACCTTCTTCAGTCGGGTGTTGGCTGTTACTTGCATCTCCACGGCGACGTTGATCTTGCCGGCTAACTGAGCCAAATGCGATAGCGATCGCTCCGCCTGTACTGCCAGGCCCGACTCGTACAACTCCGAGTGAATCGGCACCAGCGGACCGCCCTCTACCCATCCGTGTCCGATGGGCTGATTCCGCGCGAATCCTTCCTGGTCGTAAGTGGATTTCAGGAACTCGTACGCCTTCGCCAAGTGATCCCAGTTCACCTTCGCGAACTCCACATCGCCGCTCTGCGTGACGTAGTCATCGAAGGCGATGATGAACAGCGGCGTGGCATCGACCGATGCCGTCCCATACGGATATTTGTTCCACCAGTCGGTCAGCGTGGCCGTCTGCGAAATCTCGTGTGGGATACGGCCGTTCTCCCGCTGTACACGCATGATGAACTCCAGCGCCGTTTTCGCGGTCTGGAAATCGCCAATGGAATTCAGCGCAAGGTCCGTCCACTCCGAGTCGCGGCCGAAGAACCAGGCAAATCCCGGACGCGCCATGTAGCTCGATGTCTTGTATCCAGCGACCAGACCCGCGCCCATGTAGGGATTGTCCACCAAACCCTGAATGATGCTCACTCGCGCCCAGTCGTACGCCTGCTGCAGTTTCCTGTCCTGCGGGAAATCGACGGAAACGGTTCGGGCGAGATAATCCTGGTAGTACTTCGCCGAATCGCGTTCCAACTGGTCGGCATTCGCCATCAGCTTCTGATACTCCACTGCTGCGTCATCGTGCCCCTTGATCGATCCGGCGATGACGATGATCTGTGTCGCCGTTCCCTTCGGCACTTCCGGAAGCAGGAAGGCGCTGTCGTTGGACGCGCCATAGTCGGTGACATACGCATCTGCCTTCCGGATCAGCTCTTTGGCACCAATGATGCCAAAGTACTGCTCGCCCGAAATCGTGTAGGCGTTCAGCTTGTCGTCGAAACCCGGCCACACATTGCCCACCGATGCCGGCCACATCAGTTGCAGGTCATTCGTGTACGACGCCTCGATCTGCACTGGCACGTACGCGTTCGTCTCCAGCCGGACGATCGCACCCATTTCGTGCACTGGCACGCAGATGGTCTCGCGCACCTGGGAGTTGTCGTAGGCATAAACAATCGTTGTGGATTCCGGCCGCACAATCAAAGTCCGCGCAATCGAGGCCGCCGGAATCTCCCGTCCAGCGACATGAAACGTAAGGTGAAAGTTCCGCAGCAGCTTCACCGGATACACCCATGCTTCAAAGTTCCCGTCTTCGGTGCCAAAGATTCCGGCGCGCTGGCCGAATGATCCCATGAATTCCCAGGTGCGCACCGGACGTGACAGTTCGAGCGACATGGGCTGATCGGCAGAGAAAAGAAAGGAAGAAGAGATGAGAAGAACGACGACGAACCAACGGCGAACAGTCTGCATGTTTCCTTCGGCGTGAATGGAGAAAGAACCAACCCCTTTATGTGGCGGCGACCAACTCGCAGGAACGATTGCCGCACCGACTTGCGAGTTCCGCGAATCTTCGCAAGAATAGACGCGAATTCTAGCACGAGGGATAGTGGGTTCCCTTTGTCTTTCTCGCGACGGAATTTTCTCAAATCCTTGAGCCGCACCGCGGTCGTTCTCACCTTCGATCAGGTGTTGGCGTCGGCTATTTCTCCGCGCCTGTTCGGACAAAATAAGCCTGCCGACGCCGCAAGCGGTCTCGGCGTGGAATTCATTAACATCGCCCGCGAATCCGGCCTGAAGGCCAAGACCATCTTTGGCGGCGAGCACAAGAATAAATACCTGCTCGAAACCACCGGCTGCGGTGTCGCCTTCTACGATTATGACCAGGATGGCTGGCTCGACATCTTTCTCGTCAACGGCACGCGCCTTGACGGCTTCCCTAAAGACCTAGCGGAACCCGGCTGTCATCTTTACAAGAACAATCGCGACGGCACCTTCACCGACGTGACAGCCAAGTCCGGCCTCGGCGATATTACTGGCTGGGGACAGGCCTGCTGCATCGGCGACTACGACAACGACGGTTGGGACGACCTTTTCGTCAGCTACTTCGGACCCAATCAGCTCTACAGGAATAACGGCAACGGTACATTCACCAATGTGACCGAAAAAGCCGGCCTGCTGCAGAAAGGCAAGCCACGCTGGAATACCGGCTGCGCGTTCCTCGACTACGATCGCGATGGCCATCTCGATCTGTTCGTCGGCAATTACATCGATCTCGATCTCGCTACGGCGCCCGTGCCCGAATCAGGCCCCTGCCTCTACAAGAGCATAATGGTCGCCTGCGGACCGCCCGGATTGCTGGGCGGCAAGAACATCCTGTACCACAATAACGGCGACGGCACCTTCACAGACGTTTCGGAAAAGTCGGGCATTCTTGAGACGCCCAGCACCTACGCACTCGGCGTGCTCGCCGCCGATCTCGACAACGACGGCTGGCCCGACATTTACGTCGCCAACGACTCCATGCCCGCGACGCTGTACAAAAATAAGAAGAATGGCACCTTCGAGGACGTCGCCATCGAAGCCGGATGCGCTCTCTCTGCTGACGGCAAACCTCAGGCTGGCATGGGTGTTTCCGCTGCCGACTACAACAGCGACGGCAATCTCGATGTAGTGAAGACCAATTTTGCGGGCGATACTCCTTCACTGTTCAAGAACACCGGCAACATGACCTTCGAAGATGCGACGTTCGGCGCCGGCATGGGTGTCAACACACGATTCCTCGGATGGGGTGTCGGCTTCGTTGATTTCGACAACGACTCCTGGCCTGACATATTGATCTGTAACGGCCACGTTTACCCCGAAGTCGAACAACTCAAAACCGAGGCAGGTTATGCGCAACGCAAAGTGCTGTTCAAGAACATGCGCAACGGGAAGTTTGAAGATATTTCCGCCCAGGCTGGTTCCGGCATCTTGGATCCCTATCCATCCCGCGGCTGCGCCTTCGGCGACTTTGACAACGATGGTGACATGGACTTCGTCGTCAACGGCGTCAACATCGAACCGCAACTCGTGCGCTGCGACTCCAAGTTGAAGAACAACTGGATCAAGGTGAAGTGCGTCGGCACGAAATCCAATCGCACCGCTATCGGCACGCGCTTGCAGTGCGTCATCAAAGGTCCGGACGGCAAGCCGCACCAGCAAGTGGACGAAGTCCGCAGCGGCGGCGGCTACTTCGCGCAGAACGATCTGCGTATCCACTTCGGCCTCGGCGAGGCAACGAGCGTCGACACGCTGGAAATCCGATGGCCAACCGGAGAAACGCAGAAGTTCTCGAACCTCGTGGCGAATAAGCTCTACGTGATTAAGGAAGGCGCCGCCGCTCCGGAAGCGCAGGAGTTAAAAGGCGTTAAGGGGAAGTAGTTCTACTACTTTTGGCAGCCGCGTATCTCGCCGCCAGCCACTCTGAGCGTAGTAGAATGATGTGAGGGGCGACAGGGGAATCACGCTGATCTTAAACGCACTCATAGCAATTTCTTATCTCGTGTGGTTCTGCGCCGTCCCGCAAACATTGGAGTAACAAATGAAGAATCGGCAGTCTCTGCCTTCCATCGCTTATTTTTCGATGGAGATTGCGCTCGACCCCGCGATTCCAACTTACAGCGGCGGCCTCGGCGTGCTGGCCGGCGACACCCTGCGTTCGGCCGCTGATTTGGGAGTTCCTATCGTCGCGGTGACACTGGCGCATCGCAAAGGATACTTTCGCCAGCATCTTGATCAGTTCGGCAATCAGACGGAAGAGCCGCAGTTCTGGAATCCCGAGCATACGCTGAAAGAAATGGAAGGCCGCGTCACGGTCCAGATCGAAGGACGTTCGGTCACCGTTCGTGCCTGGGAGTACGTTGTTGTCGGGGTGACGGGAGACAAGGTTCCGGTTTATCTGCTCGACACCGATCTTCCGGAAAATTCGCAATGGGACCGGCGATTGACGGATCAACTTTACGGCGGCGACGAGTACTACCGGTTGTGCCAGGAAGTGATCTTAGGCATGGGCGGCCTGAAGCTGCTGCAGAAGCTGGGACACAACGACATCCAGGGTTATCACATGAACGAGGGCCACTCGGCCCTGCTGGCTCTTAGTCTTCTCGAACGCCGCCTGGAGCAAAGCTTTGCCGGCCGCGTGAAGAAAGTGGATGTCGATGGCGTCCGCCGCATGTGCATCTTCACCACGCACACGCCGGTTCCCGCCGGACACGACCACTTTCCCAAAACGATGGCCGAACAGGTCCTCGGCAAAGAACGCAGTGACCTGCTCACGGAAACCGATGCATGGCACGGCGAGGAACTGAACATGACGTACCTGGCGCTGCGTTTCTCCGGATACGTGAACGGCGTCGCCATGCGCCATGGCGAAGTTTCGCGCGGCATGTTTCCCACGTACCACATCAGCGCCATCACCAACGGCGTTCACGCGGTCACCTGGACCTCGGAACCTTTTCGCAAGCTCTTCGACAAGCATCTGCCCGGCTGGCGCACTGACAATAACTACCTGCGCTACGCGATCAGCATTCCGCTGGAAGAAATCAAGGCCACACACCAGGAAGCGAAGAAGAACCTTTTTGATGAAATTCAGCGCCGGACTGGAACGCAGCTCGATCCTGAGGTTTTCACCATCGGATTCGCCCGCCGCGCCAGCACTTATAAGCGCGCGAACCTAATGTTTTCGAATCCCGATCGCCTGCGCGCCATCGCGCGCCAGGTTGGACCGATTCAGATTGTTTATGGCGGCAAAGCTCATCCTCGCGACGAAGGCGGCAAGAACCTGATTCGCAGCGTCTTCGGCGGAGCCGCGTCGGTGGCCGACACCATCCATACTGTTTACGTCGAAAACTACGACCTGCAGTGGGGCGGACTGATCTCAAGCGGCGTCGATGTGTGGCTCAACAACCCGATGCGCCCGCAGGAAGCGTCCGGCACCAGCGGCATGAAGGCCGCCATGAACGGCGTGCCGAGCTTCAGCGTGCTCGATGGCTGGTGGATCGAAGGTCACATCGAAGGCGTCACCGGATGGTCGATTGGTGATAGCTCTCCGGCCGGCGATCCGGCAGTTGAAATCCGCGAGCTCTATGACAAGCTCGAACACGAACTGCTGCCGACCTACTACGGACGGCGCCAGCGCTACACGGAAGTGATGCGCATGGCGATCGCCCTGAATGGGTCGTTCTTCAATACCCAACGCATGGTCGAGCAATATGTCGGCAACGCGTATCTGCAGCGCAACCACAATCAGCGCTATATTTCTCCAACGTCGGTGGAACCGGAAGCATTGTCGGTGGCGTCGGAAGGCAAGTAAGCCATCGGTTAGAGAAGCGCGGCGGCTCCACCTGAGCCTGCTGCGCTTTTCGCTTTGGCGGCATCCCAGGGGGTCAGTCGCGGCACGAAACGCGGCACGTTTTGGCGGTAGATTGAGTACTCCTCGCCAAACTTCTTTTGTAATCCCGGTTCTTCGTATCCCACCACAAAGAGGAATACACACACTGCATACGCGGCCAGGTACACCAGAGCGCCTTTCAGATCGGTTCCCCAGACCAGCCATTCGCCAATCATGAACACCGCCATGGCTGAGTACATGGGATTGCGCACATAACGGTACGACCCGCATAGAACCAGATGCACCGGCGGATCGAATGGCGCCGGAGTTCCCAGGCCACGCCAGGCAAATTCGAAGGCGCAACGCAAGGATAGATAACCTCCCAGCAGCAAAGGCGCCAGCCCGAGAAGATGCAGATCCAAAGTAGCGGTCCGGTGTAGCAGGCCAAAGTACAGCGGCAGGTACACGCCTACCGCGCCCATAAAAAGCAGAGCGAAAAGTGCTGTTCGAACCAAGGCGAACAGACGAACTGCCAGCTCAATAGTCATCGTACATAAACCAGCGGGCAACATCGTACGCCCATTTACCTGCTGCAACACGAAAGGCCATACGAATTCCGGATTTTGGAAACCAACCTGATTGTCGCGAACGCATCGAAGCTTGGGGCAAGCTTTGAACGGTTCGGAAACTCACGGCAGTAGAAAGAAACACTGCCGGCCTACTTCGTCCAAAACACAATTTGGGAGAGCTTTATGAAGAAGTACGTCATCACGGCGGGATTGCTATTTGCCCTCAGCGGAATGGGCGCATGGGCGCAGAGTTCCTCGACCACTCCGGGAGTACCTCCACCGAACGATCCCGGAACCTACCCGAATCCGCAGGCGTCCGCCCCCGACCAGATCTCACCTGACCAACAAACCGACACCGATCACGACCGCACCAGTTCGGATCAGCAGGAGTACCCGGATGCTCCGCGTGACCGTCGCGATAATGGCCAGTACAGCACCGATCAGGATCACCAAAATCAGTCTGACGACATGCATCGCGATCGCGACCAGAACCGCGATCGCGATCACACCTACCAGAATGACCAGAACTATCCGCAGGCGGGTGATCAGAGCAATCGACCCTACGACAACGACCGCCATGATCGCGTGAACGACAACAATGCGTATGGCGAGCATGACCGCGATCGAGTCTCAGGCAATGGCTATCGCGATCAGATTCAATCTGCGCTGCAGCAGGCGAATCTCAATGATGTCAGCGTGAATGACGCCGGATCTCGCATCGAGTTGAACGGAACCGTTGCGACGGATCGCGATCGCCGCCAGGCTGAACGCATTGCGCAGTCGTACGCGCACGGACGCCAGGTTATCGACAACATCCAGGTCGGCGGCAACGGATACGAACGCCGCGATCACGACCAGCCGCGCTAGTAGGGATTCTGTTCAATGGGCGGGCTGCGGCTCGCCCTCTTCTTATGCCTGGATTTTCCCGGTGTAGATAGCCATACCGACGATTGCATCCACGCCCACGCTGTCGAGGCGATGCACTTCTTCCATGCTACTGATGCCGCCGGCGACAATGAGCTTGCGACTGGTGGCCAGTTGCAATTCCGGAACCACTTCGGCCGGGAATCCCTTGAGCATTCCTTCGGTGTCGATGTGCGTGTAGAGAAACGCACGACACCACGGATCGAGTTCGCGCATGGCTTGCGCGGCCGTGAAATCGGTCAAGGTGCGCCAGCCGTGGATGGCCACTCGTCCCTGCTTGGCATCTACCGCAAACGTTAGCTTTTCCGGAGTGATTGCATGCGCGAACAAGGCTGCCATCTCGTGCTGAATCTTCCCATCGCTGAACAGAGCCGACCCAATGATGATTCGCTTGGCGCCAAGCGCGGCGATCTCCTCCGCCGTCTCGACATCGCGAATGCCTCCACCTACCTGACAGGGCAGCTTGGAAATGAATCGCGCCAACAGATGCCGGTTGTCACCTGAACCGATCGCCGCGTCGAGATCGATAAGTTGCACGAGCGGGTACTTCGAGAATCGTTCGATCCAGTATTCAAAATCATCAAAATCGAGCGCCTTTTTCTCGCCCTGCACAAGCTGGACGATTTTGCCGGACATCAGATCAATGGACGGAATGAGCATCTATAGAGGCCACCGCATGGGGATTCCTTGCGCCTGAAGCTGCTGCTTCAGTTGACCGATGGATTCTATTCCAAAATGGAAGATAGATGCGGCCAAAGCGGCATCGGCATTCCCATTACGGAACACCTCGGCGAAGTGCTCGACCGACCCCGCACCGCCCGAGGCAATAACCGGAATCGAAACCGCACTGCCTATCGCTGCCGTTAACTTCCAATCAAAACCCGTGCGGGTGCCGTCGCGATCCATCGAAGTCAGCATGATTTCACCCGCCCCGCGCGACTCAACCTCTTTAGCCCATTCGACGGCATCGAGGCCAGTCGGCTTGCGGCCGCCCGCGACATAAACCTCCGCCGAAAGTGTAGGGGCAGGCATTCCCGCCTGCCCAAACTGATCAGAGCCCTGTTTTCTTTTTGCGTCAATCGCCAGCACCACGGCCTGCGCTCCAAAACGATGTGCAATGGCCGTGATCACCGCTGGATCTGCCACCGCCGCCGAGTTGATCGTGATCTTGTCGCACCCGGCATCGAACACCGCCGATGCATCGTCGAGCGATCGAATCCCACCACCCACCGTAAACGGCACAAATAATTCCCGCGCTGTTCGCCGCACGGTATCAACCAGCGTCTTACGATGTTCCTGTGTGGCGGTGATGTCGAGCAATACGATCTCGTCGGCCCCGCTCTCAGCGTGGAGTCGCGCGAGTTCCGCCGGATCGCCGGCGTCGCGAAGGTTGACGAACTGCACGCCCTTCACCACGCGTCCGGCGTTGCAGTCGAGGCAGGCAATAATGCGCTTCGTTAACATAACGTTTATGGATGCTGATGGCCGTTGACCGGCAACTTCGCAAAATTCTCCAGGATTTTCAGCCCTGCCATCCCCGACTTCTCCGGATGAAACTGCACTCCAAAGCAATTGTCCTTCTCGATCACGCCGCTGAACGAAGATTCATACTCTGTCGTTCCTACCGTCTCCGTTACAACCGGAGCACGATACGAGTGTGTGTAGTAAACGAACGACGGCGAAGCAACGCCTAGCAGGATTCGCGATTGGCCGTGGGTTTCGATCGTGTTCCATCCTACGTGGGGGACCTTCGCTCCGTCCGGGAATCGCTCGACCATACCTTTAACCAGCCCGAGTCCCTTAATTTCCGGCGCTTCCGTTGAGCCCTCAAACATCCATTGCATTCCAACGCAAATGCCGAGAATGTTCGCGCCCTGCTGGATGGCTTCAATCACCGCATCGCGCAAACCGGCTCGTGTAAGTTGTTCTGTCGCCGCGAAGTGTCCCACACCGGGCACCACCACGTGCTTTGCGCAGCACACCACTTTCGGGTCTTCCGTAATCACCGTGTCGCATCCGAGAAACTCGAACGCCTTCTTCACTGAAGCCAGGTTTCCAGCGTGATAATCGACCAGCGTGATCACAGCAGCCCCTTTGTGCTTGGCAACATTGCTGCCAAACGTTTGTCCTTCGCGCACGCCACTCGCAAGGCCCGCGCGAATGCTTTGAACAGCGCCTCGATCTTGTGGTGATTCGATCGTCCATACATTGTTTTCAGGTGAACGTTGGCGCGAGCGCCTCGCGCAAATCCTTCAAAGAAGTCGAACACCAGTTCCGATTGCAGGTCGCCAACGACGCGCACTTTGACCTTAGTATCGATAACGGCAGCAGTGCGTCCGCTCAGATCGACCGCCGCAATTCCCAGCGTCTCGTCCATTGGCATCAGAAAATACCCGGCGCGGTTGATTCCCTTTTTGTCGCCGAGCGCCTTGTCGAATGCCTCGCCCAAGGCGATTCCCACGTCTTCGACGGTGTGGTGCTGATCAACATCGAGATCGCCGCGACAAGTGAGTTGCAGATCAAACCCACCATGGCGTGCAAACAGGTCGAGCATGTGATCGAGAAAACGAATTCCCGTTGACACTTTATACGTGCCACGTCCATCAATATTGAGGGCGAGTTGGATATCGGTCTCGTTGGTGTGTCTATTAATCGTAGCTTTGCGCATCTTCTGCCTTTGTCATCACGAGCCGACGCGAGTCGGCGAAGGATCTGTTTTTCTGCTCAATTCAGCAACCACTTCCCTCACCGCTTTGAACAGCCTTTCATTCTGCTCAGCATTCCCAATCGTGATCCGCACACACCCTTCACACCCCGGATCGCTATTGCGATCCCGTACAAGAATTCCGCGCTGCTGCATTGCTTCGATGAACTCCCGATATCGCGGCCCGATGCGCGCCAGCACGAAGTTCGCCAGGCTTGGCCAGTACTGGAATCCAAGCTCCGCGAACAGCGACTGCAGCCGCAGTCTTCCATCGAACACCTGCCGCAGGTAGTCGGCAACGTACTGCTGATCCGAGAGCGCCACCGGCAGCACCGCGAGCGCCGCGGCATTCACGTTGTACGGCGAACTCACCCGCCGCACCATCTCCATCTGGTTGGCGCTGCCCACGAGAATGCCGATTCTCATTCCCGCCAGTCCATAGGCCTTGGAGAATGTGCGGGCAACGAAGAGATTGTCGTACTGCGATACGTACTCCAGCACGCTCTCGCCGTAAAACTCGAAGTAGGCCTCGTCGATCAGCACTGCCGCATTCGGCACAGCCGCGACAATTCGCAACAGTTCCTTCGGCGAGGCCGCTGTCCCGCTGGGGTTATTGGGATTGGCCAGCGCGATCATTCGCGTCTTCGGCGTAATCGCCGCGATGATCTCGTCGATCGGGAACGAGAAGTCCGCATGCATCGGCACCGTTACAACCTTCGCTCCCGTGGCCTGAATATAGATTGAATACATTCCAAACGTCGGCACGACGAGAATGGCTTCGTCCTCTTCCCGCAGGTACGCCTCGCAGATCAGGTGAATGCCCTCGTCCACGCCATTCGTTAGTACGACCTGCTCTTTCGAGACACCGAGGAACCGCGCCACAATTTCTTCATCGCGATCCCGATGCGGATACCGTGAAATCTCTTCCGCCGTCAGCGACGATAGCTTACGAAACACGCGCGGTGAGCATCCGGCGGTGTTCTCGTTCATATTCATGTTCAGGCCGGTCAATCCGGCCGAAGGCGAACGGTACGCCTTCATGGTCTTAACCGCATCACGCGCTTCAAGCATTGGCGCACCTCACTCGAACCGATTCCGCATGCGCCTTCAGCCCCTCCGCTTCTGCGAGCGTTTCGACAACACCGGCAATCTTGCGCAACCCGGTTCGCGTCACCTCCTGCACGGTGATGACTTTCAGAAAATCCATGACGCTAAGCCCTCCGCGATACCGCGCAATGCCGCCTGTCGGAAGTGTGTGGTTCGGACCCGATGCATAGTCGCCAAGCGACTGCGCCGAATAGTCACCAACGAAGATGGAACCCGCGCTCGTGATTTCGTCGAGATAGTCGCGCGGGATTGTGATGTGCTCCGAGGCAATGGCATTCGCGATCTCAATCGATTGCTCCCGCGAGTTGGTGACGAAGATTACGCCGTTGCCGTTCAACGCCTGCAGAGCGACAGGATTCGACTTTGCAGTAGCCTTCAACTGCTTGGCAACGGCTTCGGCCAACTTCTTTGAAGTCGTGACGAACACCACGCTCGCATCCGGATCGTGTTCCGCCTGGGCCAGCAGGTCCGAAGCAATGAACTCCGGATTGCCCTCGTTGCTGATCACCAGCGCTTCCGTCGGACCGGCAAGAAAATCGATGGCACAGTCGAACGAAACCAGCTTCTTTGCCGTTGTAACGTACCGGTTACCTGGGCCGACGATCTTGCTTACCGCTGCTACCGTCTCCGTTCCATACGCCAGCGCCGCCACGGCCTGCGCGCCTCCGATTCGGTAGAACGTCTCGACTCCGAGCAGCGCCGCCGCCGCCAGCGTCTCCACAGCCGGACGAGGCGATACGACCGTGATGTTCTTCACTACCGCAACCTGTGCTGGAATTACCGTCATCAGCAAAGTCGATGGCAACGGATATCGCCCACTCGGAACATAGCAGCCCACCGACGCCAGTGGACGAATGATCTGCCCGACGCTGATGCCCGGCTGCATGGTCCGCGTGAACGGCGCCGGCTTCTGCCACTCCGCAAACTGCCGGATGTTCGCCGCCGCCGTTTCGAGCGCTCCGCGCAATTTCGGAGAGATCGCGTCGAGCGCCCGCTTCATCTCTGAACGCTCTACCTGCAAAGATTGGCGGCGCTCCAGCGAGTCGAACTTCGTTGCATAATTTCGCAATGCGCGCTCGCCATTGCGCCGCACATCGGCGACAATTCGCGCGACCAGTTTCTCGGTGTCGGCACTGAACAAAATCCGCCGGTGTACCTGGCGCTTGAGTTCAGCCTGAATCTTCTTCCCAGTAACAATCTTCATGTTCTTGTTTGGCTGTGCTGCTGCTCTACATCACAATTTTATTCAGCGGATACTCAACGATACCCTGCGCCTTGGCCGCTTTCAGTTTTGGAATGATGTCACGGGCCGTGGTCTCTTCGATGATCGTGTTCACCGCGACCCACTGCTCGCCATTGTTGGCCGCAAGTTCGGAAATTGTCGGACGCTTCAACGCCGGCAAAACGCCGAGCACTCCATTGAGATCTTCCTTGCGAACGTTGAGCATCAGGCCAACACGCCCCTGAGCGGCAATTGCGCCACAGAGCATCAGCGCCAGATTCGAGATCTTCTCCCGCTTCCATTCATGTTTCATCGCCGCCGGATTGGCAATCACCTGTGTGTAGCTCTCCATCACCGTATCGATGATACGCAGCCGGTTGGCCCGCAACGACGATCCTGTTTCTGTAACTTCCACGATAGCATCGGCCAGCACCGGCGGTTTGACCTCGGTCGCTCCCCACGAAAAATCGACACGAACGTTGATGCCCTTCTTTTCGAAGTATTGCTTCGTCACGTTGACCAGTTCGGTCGCAATCACGCATCCATCGAGATCTTCGGGACGCTGGAATTTCGAATCTTCCGGCACGGCCAGCACCCAGCGCACCTTGCCGCGGCTCTGCTTGGCATACACCAGGTCGGCGATCGCTTCGACCTGCAGACCGTTTTCCCTGACCCAGTCCATGCCGGTAAGCCCAACGTCGAGCACGCCCTGATCGACGTAACGCGCCATCTCCTGCGCGCGAATCAGCATGCATTCGATCTCCGGATCGTCCGTCAACGGAAAGTACGACCGGCCACTGACGTAGATCTTCCACCCGGCCTGTGCGAACAGCGCCACGGTGGCGTCCTGCAAGCTACCTTTGGGAATTCCCAGCCGGATCTTACGCGTCGAAGAGACGCTCATTGCAGCACCTCCGTCGCGCTCGCGAAAGGTAGAGCCCGCGTGAAGCACGAGCGAGTTCCCTCGTGGCAAACCAGGCCATCACCCTCGACCTCTACGCGAAACAACAGCGTGTCGTGGTCGCAGTCCATTGAGGCGGAAACGATCTTCAGTCGATTGCCTGATGTTTCGCCTTTCGTCCACAACTTCTGGCGGGTGCGGCTGTAAAAAGTTACATATCCGGTGGCAAATGTCTTGTCGAACGCTTCGCGATTCATGAAGCCCAGCATCAGCACTTCGCCGTTAACGGCGTCCTGCACGATTGCCGGAGCCAATCCGTCCATTTTGTCGAAGTCGATATTCATAACCGTCCTAAAAGCAGAAAGCCCGCTGAGTTTGTCAGCGGGCTTTGAACTTTGCGTTGGATGATTGCTATTCGCAGAGCTCCGCTGACACGTTCGCCACGTGGTGATGATGGTGATGGCGATGGGCCAGCGAAGTCATATCGAAATTACAGGATACTGTGATGAACCCGAGTCGTCAAAGAAAATCTCGGATTAGCTGGCCGAAGCGGCGTGAGCGGCGTCACAATCCCGATCCCAAACAAGGATCGACAAATTGCGGCGCTCAGATAGAAAAGAAATCTACCTATAAGCCGATCGATAGCGGGATAAGCGAGGGCGACAGCTTCCCATCCTCCACCTGGATCTTCCCCACCGAGACCGGTAGATTGAATCGCCTTGGTCCGGCGCTGCCCGGATTGAAGTACAGGACGTTGCCTTGCTGTTCGATCGCCGGCTGGTGCGAGTGCCCGAAGATCACAGCGTCAATCCCGGCCGGCAACTTCTTCAACTCGGCTCGGTTGTGGATCAGGTAGAACTTTCGTCCGTCTAGTTGTACCGTCAGGGTTACGGGTATTGCTTTAGCCCAAGGTTCGGTATCCACGTTTCCACGGATCGCATGTACCGGCGCAATCTGCTCCAACGCCTTGAGCACCTCGGCCGAGCCGATATCGCCAGTGTGCAGGATTTCATCACAATCGCGCAGCGCGTTTATTGCTTCAGGACGAAGCAGACCGTGCGTGTCTGAGATAACGCCGATGATAAGCATTTTCGTTACAAAAAGAAGAAGCGCCCTGGACCTATGCGGTACCAGGACGCCACGGCAGCCCTCCCCCAGAACTGCCTAACAACTCCCGGATTTTATGAAGAATGTGTCAGATTGTAAATACCTCAAACATAACTTCTGCGATGTTTCTCAGGTAACTGCAAAGTAATGCAAACAGAGTGGAAATTGTTTTCCCTTTTTGCGTTTCTTTTCGGGAAAATCACACCCAAAAATGGCGCCGTCGCTTATCAAATGTGCTGAAAATCCAAACTTGTTCAATAGGCAATTGATTCTTCAAGCGCTAAACTGCGTGGCTGCTTGGGAGGATTCGTGCGCTCGTCTAAATGGATCGCTTTCACTTCCTGCGTGTGCTTCATCGCGATGTTCTTGTTTGCTGCCGCGTCATATCAACCACCGTTCGGAGATTGGAAAAGAGTTTCCGAGTCACCGGTGTTGTCACCGCATGGAAATGGCTGGGAATCGGCCGGAGTTTTCAATCCCGCAGTGGTGAAGCGGAATGGCGAATTCGTCATGCTCTATCGCGCACAAGATCGCAATGGCACATCAAGACTTGGCTACGCGACGAGCAAGGATGGAGTCCATTTCGATTCGCGCCCTGAGCCGGTGCTGTCGCCCGAAGCTCCGTACGAGAAAGATGGCGGAGTGGAAGATCCGCGGCTTGTCGAGATCGGCGGAACCTATTATCTGACCTACACGGGTTACAACAAGAAAGACGCGCAGCTGTGTCTCGCGAGTTCGCAAGATTTGCAGCACTGGAACCGTCGCGGCGTGATTCTGCCGGCCTACAAAGGAAATTGGAATAAAGGTTGGACGAAGTCAGGGGCGATCCTCACGCAGAAGGTCAACGGCAAGTACTGGATGTGGTGGCTTGGCACCGCTGCTGACAAAACCGACCAGATGGGGTTGGCTTCCTCCACCGACCTGGTGCATTGGACGGAAGAAACAAAGACTCCAGTTCTACCGAAGCGTCCGGGCATGTTCGATTCGCGTGTTGTCGAACCGGGTCCGCCGCCGATCATGGCGGAGGATGGCATACTGCTGATCTACAACGGGGCGGATGACAAGCTCTTGTACCAGGTGGGCTGGGCGCTTTTCGACAAGAATGACCCTCGCAAGGTGCTGGCCCGGTCAGACCATCCGATCTTCAGTCCCAGCAAGGATTGGGAGAAAGCCGGACAGGTACCGAATGTTACGTTCGTCGAAGGATTAATCCGCGAAGGAGGCCGATGGCTCTTCTACTATGGTGGTGCGGACAAGTATGTCGGGGTGGCGGAGGCGAGCGGGCGGTAGCGCCTCGAAGCTGAAACCCTGTTCGTGCGCAACTTGACGCAAGTATGCCTTCACATCCTCGCGAATCACCTTCAATTCGCCGTCAGAGAAGTGCAGCAGCATGTCGCAGTTCTCCAGCGTGGTGAGGCGATGGGCAATCATGAAGCTGGTACGTCCGAGAAGTAATTCGCTGAGAGCGGAAATCACCGCCGCTTCAGTGCGAGTATCGACCGCACTCGTGGGCTCATCGAGGATGAGAATCGGCGAGTCTTTCAAAAACGCGCGAGCGATGGCGACACGCTGACGTTCTCCGCCGGAAAGACACGAGCCACGGTCTCCGACCTGTGTTTCATATCCTTCAGGAAGATTGCAGATAAAGTCATCCGCATTGGCAGCGCGAGCGGCAGCAACAATGGCATCGTGACTGATGTTCGGCGTCGAGAACGCGATATTCTCGGCAATGGTGGTCGAGAATAATACCGGGTCTTGCGGCACGATGCCGAACTGGTTGCGCAGGTCGTGGAGACGAACTTCACGGATATCCGCGCCATCGAGCAAAATGCGCCCTTCGGCAGGGTCGTAGAAGCGAGTCAGCAGGCTCAGCAGCGTGCTCTTCCCCGATCCTGTTGGCCCAAGGATCCCGACCTTCGTTCCCGGTTCGATTGTAAAGCTAACGTTACTCAGAACGCGGCGGCCATTGGCATAAGCAAACGACACGTTCTCGAATTCAATCTGCCCTGAAACATTGTTGAGAGGCCGCGCATTGGGCGCCGAGAGAGTTTCCGGGACCTCGTCAAAAAGTGCGAACGCGCGCTCCAGGCTCACCAGCGACGCCTGCACTTCCGGAATTTTGTTGCTCATCGTGCGCAGCGGCTCATACAACTGCGACATGTAGGCCATCACGATGAGGAGTTCACCAACGGAAAGCAATCCGGACTGCACATGCCGGGCGCCAATCCAGAGAGTAGCGGCGGTTCCGATCGAGATAAGTAATGCGGTCACGCAGTAAAACAGTGCCTGCGTAAATGCCAACTGCATCTGGCTGCGCATGCGCTTGCTGGATCGGAACTTAAAACGCTCGTCCTCATCGCGTTCGCGTCCGAAGGCCTTCACCGTGCGCACGGCGGAGAGAACTTCAGTAAGAACCGCCATCGCCGAGCTATCGAGTTCCTTCACCTCATGCCAGCCGTCGTGAACCTTGCGGCTGGAAGCTCGCGACAGCAGCACCAAAGCTGGCGAGATGGAAAGCGCGATTACCGCAAGTTGCCAATCCAGCCTGCAAGTGACGAAGCCAACGCCGATGAAACTGAACGCGGCCGTAAGAAACGGAACTACCCCTTGAATCGTGACGGTCTGGATCGCGGGCGCGTCATGCTGAATGCGATATGCGAGATCGCTGGTCCCCTTCGCGTCGTAAAAGGATAGGCGCAGACGCTGGACGTGCCAGAACAGACGCGCGCGAAAGTCGTGGACCAGTTTTTCGCCCGTGAACGTTTGCAAAACCCAACTCGCGAGCACCTGCAGTTGAACAAGGAGCCCTAGAAGCAGAAGCAGTGCAATCGAGATCGCCAGCAAGTCAACCGTCGAGCGAAGCCACCGCGCCGGAAACACGTGAGTCAGCAAAGTCGGCACAGGCTGATGCGTCAGGACGTTGTCCACCACGATTTTCAGCGGTAACGGCAGCAGAAGCGCGAACGGCATCGACAGAAATGCCAGCACGATGATGCCTGTCAGGTGCGGCCAGCATGGCCTGGATTGCTCAACAACTCGAAGAAGCGTTGAACGTTTTGCGCGTGTAGTCGCTTTGCCGTCAGTGTCGAGCGGGTTGCGGAGATTCCTCATCGTCGAGAGACACGTCCCCACTTAGACACTTCAGGCGTAATCGCGCCACGTGAACTTGCAAGGTTAGGGTGTGTTAGAGCTAGAGTGCGGGTAAGTACCCACTTTCGTCAATGGTATTGATCACACGAAAGGCCAAGCCTATTGCCCTATTCGTAACGATCAGTCTCCGACCGGATCACCCAACTGAATCTCAACCTGATGGCAGTCCACTCGCAGGACAAGGTCGCGGCTTAAACTAATTTCGTAATTCTGTATTTCGTCCCGGCGGAGGATTACGCATCCTTGCGCGGCTTGTGAGGACAGGACGCCGTATTCAGGCAGGAATCAGGCAATACCAGACGATCGACGGGCTGGTTCCCGATAATGTGCGACTCTATGATCTCGTCGATATCGGATTCCTTTACAAACCCGTACCAAACAGCATCTGGGTAAACCACTACCGTGGGACCGTGCTCGCACTGCTCAAGACAGCCAGATTTGTTAGCGCGGACCACGTCGCCGCGGATTCCGTGCTCCGACAGCTTCTTTTTGAATGCTTTATGGAGGAGGGCCTCCCCTGTGGGGTCGCAGGAACCACGCGGATGTCCCTGGTCGCGCTGGTTGGCGCAGACGAAGATATGCTTCTGAAATTTGGGCATGACTTCAGCTTACAACAGCCGGGCTATAGCATCGCGCTGAGACGACCGGCGAATGCGGGGCGTTGCAGGCGGGTGAACAGAACGGCAAGTTCGGTAAGCCTTCGGTAATCACGGAAGATGCGGTCCGCCTCAAAGGGCAGCGCCGGGATCAGGCTGCGGGTATAAAGCTTTACCAGGGCAAACATGGCCAGAGTACGTACTTGGAGACCGCGCTCCACCATGGCCTGGGCGGCCTGTGCAAGTCTCGGGTCGGGGTGATTGAGGGCTAGCTGTCCAAGTCTTATGAGTAAGCCCGCATTGTGCGCGATATTGCGCACATACTCGATTGCTGCCAAGGTTCTTTCCCGCTGGACGATCCGATAGTGCGCTGGGGAGAGGGCCTTTTGCAGGAAGCGGGTTTCGCCCGGATCAATCAAGTTCTGCAAGGCTTCCACGTCAACCGCCCTGGACCGGCCGGTAAGATCATCGAGACTGGCAATAGGGGCATTGTGCCCGCGAGCAGCGCGTAAAAGGTACAGCGCAGCCAGCAAAAGGACGACTAAAGCTATCAGCACAAATGTCATAGGACCGAACAACCCTTATTCCAGCATGGAACTGTACCGCAATTCCTAAAATTGATTTGTAAAAAGGAAATCTTGTTCCAAAAATGGAACACAAAAGGCAGTGACAGCGGAAATTGGTGGCAGCAGGGTCTCTGGAGATCTGTTCCGATTTCGGAACAAAGAACAAAAATTCGTTCACAAACGGCAAAAATCTAGGAGCATTATTTCTGCAAAAGCTTCTTGAGGGCGTCATCCCACTTCTCGAGTTCATTGGAAGGGAGAGAGACGATGGGCACCTTAGCGGCTTCGGGTTGCAGGACATAAATGGTCCAGATTAGGACAGCGGCACAGTACGCAGTCCCCCATAAGACATCGGCGACAACCATGACTGTTTGGCCGAATGTCATGCGTATCACCAGAATCACCAGCGTGCTGAGCGCATAGAAACCAAAGCCCAGAGCGATGCCGAACAAATAGTTCTTCCACCGTAAGTGGAGGTACTTGGTAATGCTGAAGAGTGCGATGATGAGACCGAGCTGCACAATGCGAACACTGCGTTCCGTAACTAAGAGGAACGTAAGTATCGGTCCAGAGTACGCCGTGTGATTGTAGAAAAGGAAAATGCAGCCGAAGCCGATGAGCATCGCCGCGATCCAAATAAACAGCAGGCGTGCCATGCGGCGAATGGCGACATAGGGAGCAAAGATACGGTTGAAGGTCTCAATAACGATTGCCATGCCAAGCGTGACGGTGATGGCGTTGTTGATCCAATAGCCGTAGAAACGGTAGCTGCGTGGCGCTGTGTGCGCGACCGCATACAGGATCGCCACAGAAAACGTCTGCCAGACAATGTAGATAAAAAAGAAGCGGGCTTGGACATACAGCCGACGCCTGACCATCGCCAACGCAATCGTGATTTGCAGCACGAATGCGGTGTAATACTGCACCTCCAAGACTTTGTCCGGAGTTGTCATAATGTTGCTAGTGCGAGATTAACCCGCACCAGCAACCGAAACAATAGAGTGTCTCAAGAACGCTTGATTGAGGTATCAACATCAGCAAAGCAGGTTCCGATCGGCCAGCAACCGCCGCCCGTCGGTCCTTCATGCAAAACAGGTTGCTCAGATTGGGGAGCGGATGTCAGGCAAGTGCCGATGGGCCAGCACCCCCCACCGGTCGGTCCTTCCTGCAAAATTAACGTTTGCGATAGAGCGGGCGACGCGGCCAGGCAGGTCCCGATCGGCCAGCAGCCGCCGCCCGTTGGTCCTTCCTGCAAAACAGGTTGCTCGGGTTGGGAGGCGGACATCGTCAGGCAAGTGCCGATCGGCCAGCAACCCCCACCGGTGGGTCCTTCCTGCAAAATTAAGGTGTGCGACGGAGTCGGTGACGCAGCCAGGCAGGTCCCGATCGGCCAGCAGCCGCCGCCCGTTGGTCCTTCCTGCAGAATTAACGCATGCGATTGGACCGGTGATGCGGTAAAGCAAGTCCCAATGGGCCAGCAACCCCCACCCGTAGGACCCTCTTGCAAAACTAACGTGTGCGACTGGACGGGCGACGCCGCAAGGCAAGTCCCGATCGGCCAGCAACCTCCACCAGTAGGACCTTCCTGCAGAATGGTCATAGGGCTTGCTGTTACCGAACTTGCGCTGCTCAAACAAACGAGCGCCAATACCGTTATGAAAGTCGCGATGGTCAGAGTAAGCTTTTTCACAGTGAATCTCCTTGTGCGGATGCACCGTGAAATGGTGAGCCAAACTGGTCAAACTATTGAAAACTCCGAAGAAATTTACAAAAACGGAACAAGACTATGCTGATATCGCCCTTGGAGGACTTTTCTAGGACTACCTTAGATGCCATCTCAGGCACCTTAGGTAAGCTCCTGTATGTGTCAGGACTGCGCCAGAGTAATGGTGAGTACTTCCATTGGGGTATGACCCGCACTCATGGAGGAACAACGGCTAGCCTAGTTATAGGAGAGGCTCATAGCCGCCTGTTCTTGTCCGTACTCCGAACCCCTGTCAAGGACTTATGGGACGAAGCGGGCATTCTGGCCTATGAGCAGAAAACAGATGTGCAGGAATATGTAGCCAGGCTGCTGGAAAAACGTGACCAACTGGTTCCAGACCAGCTACAAGGCGGAGGCCGCCGTCACTTCAATTCAGTTTTGCTTGCACTTTGCTGTCTGGCAGGGGTACCGGCGCGGAGAACTGATCCAGACGCATAGCGATTCCCACCACCTGGCCGAGAACTTCGGCTTCCTGCTTGTATCGCATCACTCGTATTGGCACCGGAGACAGTGGATGGGGCTGCAAAATGATGACATCCCCCTTCAGACTGCACCAGCAGCATAGATACCCGGTCCGGGTTTCCACAAAGTAGATCGGACGCTCATATTCCGAACGCCAAACTCCCTCAACTACCTCATTCTTAGACTCATCCACCTGTACAAAGCATCCCGGTATAAGCAGGGGATACATCGTGAAGTCTTCCGATCCGATATAGCCATAGGTGTACTCAGAGTCGGCGAGACTGCGCAGGTGAGTCAGAGGCACCATTCCCCACTTCTCGATGATGCGCCCCATATTCGACGTTCGGCGCAAATCAAAGCTAGGGTCGAGCCGAATGGGAATATCTACCTGGGTGTTGGGGACAAGCTCTTCCGTGATGTGCGTACGCCGTGGTTCTGCCTTCAGATCGACCGGCAAGCGCGACAAGTCAATGCCGTACCATCCCACCAGTTCGGCGAACTCGAGACGGTAAATCGCCGCCAGGGTGAACATCCGATATACACTGGGAACCACACCCTTGGTTTCCATGTCGGAGAGCCGGCTAAGGGGAATTGCGTACTCCTCGCTCTTGAAACGCTCCGCCAGAAGCATACTGCTTTGTTCAACGTCGCGAAGCGTGTAGCCGAGTTTCTCTCGCAATAAACGTAGTTTTTGCCCAGGTGCAGCCATTTAGATCACCCAACCGCTCGTATTACGAACGAAAGTGATCCGATTATAGAGGCATAGTCGACTTCTGGACACGAAAATGTGGCGAAAAAGCTACGCGATCCACACAAAAGCATCGAATACTCGTTCGATACCGAACCCCAGCCTTTTGTACAACTCCACCGCGTTGTGGTTCGCCTCGGTCACGGTTAGTGACAATAAGCTGAAATTCCGCTTCCGTAGCGAGTTTGCCGAGGCCTCCATCAAAGCCCAGCCAATGTGGTAGCCGCGAAACTCCGGTAGGACGCATACCTGGGTTATGTGGCCAACGTCGTTTCTCACCCGTGAACACAGGATCAGCCCCACCATGGCCTTCGTCTTCTTATCGATGGCGACAAAGGATGCTGGCGCGTCGAAAAACCCACACCCCGGGAAGCGAACGATGTTGTTCAGGAATCGCAGCGCGCCTTGCGCCGTACGGTACTGGTCGTTGATCTCAGAATCGACGTGCCCGCGATAACAGGTCATAATCAGCGAGGCTGCTCCTTGGTAATCCTGCTCCGACCACGGCCGTATCTCAAACGGAGCGGGCGCCAGGATCTCCGCCGAACGCAAGCCCTTGCCGTCATTCTGTCCGTTTTGCAACGGCAAAGTCATGAACAGGCGCGGGAATTGACGGAAGCCCTGCTCGAGAAACGGTTTCGCCACGGCGCCCGACTTGTGAACCAGCAACTGCGCCTCTACCCTCCGCACACCCGGCGATTGCTGTAACGTCTCGACAACATGAGTGACCAGGCGTTTCTCAATGTCGTGAGAACCGCCATTTAAGCTTTCGCTGGCCACAAACAGGTCGCCAATAACGCCTTTTCCGCCCTCATAGACAAAGAACGAATAGCCATGCAGGCGTCCGCGCTCAACCGCGGCATATCCCGGCAGGATACGCGCATCCACGTAGCGCAGAATCATGTCCGCCGAGGACGTGTAGTCCCAGGACAAAACATTCGCCCACGCGTCCGTCTCCTCCTCGAGGAGAGGCCGTAAGTCGGCGGATGTGAAGTGTCTCAGGTCGATAATTTCCACGGCAGTCCTGCTACGAGTGAATCTCAGAGTCTAAGCCGGACACGGCTTATGTGTCAGTGGGATGAACAAAGGTAGCTAAGGGCTTCGGCTGACGAAGTAGAACTCCAGGTGCTGAGGAGTAAACCCGCCCAAATCCACGACCTTGCGGCCTTGTACCTGCGCCTGAATCGCGGCCAAAGCATCTGGCTTTGAGACCACGACATGGTCGCCGCTCGGAAACTCGCGGCGGTCATAGTTCGAAATCGGCTGATTGCGATAGAAATCGAGACCGTATTCCACGATTCGCGAAACACCAGCCACCGCTACCGGCGTTCCCGGCTTTGCGTACCCGGCGAGAGCCTCGGCCACCTGCCGCTGCGAGTCTTTACTGTCGATGAACGGGCTCGCCATCTTGAGCACAAACGTCATCGCCAGTACCACCGGAACCAGAGTGGCGAAGCGGATCGTCTTCAGCCCTTTGACATAGATCGCGATCAGCATGCCGGTGAAAATCGCAATCCCACTGACTACGGCGATCACAACAGCGAGCGGCGACAGCGGAACCCGCAAGATGAAATAGATGCACAGCAGCGAGCAGCCCAACAGAGCGCCGCCTACGAACGAATGCAGTGCATCGAGCCACAGCGAGGGTTCGTCGGTCTCTTCGATTCGGCGCCACAGATACTCCGCGGCCAGAATCGCAAACGGCGGCAGCGCCGGAAGAATGTATCCCGGCAACTTCGATTGCGAAAACGAAAAGAAGATGACCGGCAGGATAGCCCATACCGTGAAGAACAGTTCGAAGCTGCTGCGAAACTCGATCGATTCGCGAATCGCCCGTACCAGAGCCGCAATCGCGAACACGATCCACGGCATAACCCCCAGCAGCAGCACCGGCACGAAGTACCAGAACGGCTGGCGGTGCTGAAACATGTTGGTGCTGTAACGCTCAAGATTATGTTCCAGGATGAATACGCGCACAAACTGCGGATTCGCGTGCTGCACCAGCACATACCACGGCAACGCGACGACCCAATACAACAGCACGCCCGGCAACCAGAGCGTTTTGCGTAGCAGCATCCATTCCCGGCGAATACCAATGAACAGCAAGATGATGAGTGCCGCCAGGAAGGGTGCGAGCGGTCCTTTGGCCAGCGTGCCGATAGCGAGAAATATGTAGCATCCCGCAAGCCAAAGCTTGTGGCGGGTTTCGAACCACGCATACCAGCTCAGCATCGCGATCGTAAACGTCGCCGTGAGCGGCATGTCCGTTGACGCAGCGCGTGCAAACCCGATCACGCCTGTCAACGACGCAAGAATGAGCGCGGTCTCCGATTGCGATCCGCGCCGGAACCGGCGCATGAAAAAGTACGCGGCCAATATCATCGCGGTGGCAAACACGGCCGATGGCACCCGCGCGGCCAAGTCGCTGACGCCAAATATCTTGTACGACAGCATCGCGCCCCAGTAGTACAACACTGGCTTTTCCAGCCATGGCACGCCATTCAGAACGGGCGTCACCCAGTCATGCCGGTTGAGCATTTCACGAGCGATCTGCGCATACCGGGGCTCATCGGCGCCCACCAGCCCAAATGCGCCCAGTCCGTAGAAAAAGAGGAACGCACAAAAGGCGAGAATCGTCGCCAACTCCAGCCACATTGGCTCGCGTCGTGAGGTCATGTCGAACTAGTGATTGTAAATGGGAGAGGTCGCGGAACACGGTGACGAGATAGTCGGGAGTTTTAGGCTCCGGATGCGAAGACCTGATATTAAGGCGCAGGGGACTTTGATCCATGAGGATTACCATCCCGCCCACGTAACCACTGCAGTTGACCGTACATAACTCGGAACGTCAGTTCCGAGCTAAGTTACCGGTAGTTGGCATACCCAGTCCGCGAAGCGGACGGCAGATCATAGCCCCGGGTGGAGCGCGGTTCTGTTCCGCGCGCAACCCGGGGTTGGCTCCCTACTATCTTTTCCAAGGCGATGCGTAGCATCGCTGTGGAGTGCGACTACTTGTGGGCTATGTGACTTATTTGCGTGGGGCATCAGGATTTGCTGACACCACATCAGAAACTTCCAACTTCTTGTTTGGCGACTTGTACTTTGGTGGGCTAGGGATATTCATCTTCCAAGCCATGCTGTCTTGCCAGTCTCGCTTCAGCTCGTTCGCTGACAACGTTTGGATAATTCGTCCATCGCTTGCGTTCAGCTTATATCCGCGCACCTGACACATGATTCCACCATATGACGAACTACAGGGAACCTCTGCGAAAACAACGATCGCCAACGAATCATCAACCCAAGCCAAACCAGAAACATTGAATTCAGGATTGCGCTCGATTCGCCGACATTGGTTTTCGTCAAGACCGTCGGCCTTGCAAGGAAGGAATGTCGCCACCATGTCGTGCTGAATATGATGAGCAACATCCACCTTCAGCACTCGACCATCGACGATTCGGTACACGTCTACGAAAAATCCCGAATAAGCATTTTCGCTGCCATTAACCAGAAAAGCCTTCGAGTCTGGTGGCCACAGCAGCTCTTGCGGACGACGATAACCATCCGATACGTCCGCCGATTGGAGATCGATATCCTGCGTACGCCCCTTAGGAAATATGAAGTGAAGATACGGCTCCGGATCAACATCTCGAACTGTCGGATGACAACGCAACTCGGCAGTGATACTCGAATCAGGAGATTTGAAACGCTGCCCTGCTCTGACTTGCACACCACATTCAGCAATCGGGGTCGCTGCCTTTGACCAGATTGGTTTGTTTTGTGCGGTCGCAGGAAGAGCCAGGAAGAGCAACGCGAGTGTCAGTAGTTTCTTCATCTCACCAGCCGCAAACTGAACGATGTAGCATAGCTGCCGAACGGGCGATACCACCACCTATTCTTCTCTGCCGGGATTACTCGTGGAAAAGGTTACCTACCAATCGGATCCCAGTCCGCGAAGCGGACGGCAGATCATAGCCCCGGGTGGAGCGCGGTTCTGTTCCCGCGCGTAAACCCGGGGTTGGCGTCCTACTATTCTTTTCCAAGGCGGTGCGCAGCATCGCTGCCCAATATCCGGAGTTATCAAACGCTACGACGAAACTGCCAGTCAGGGACGAAAGACACGTTTGAGTAATTTGAATCCGAATACGGCAAATGCAATTCCGACGCACGCCATTACTATGCCGAGCGGAATCATCGCAGCCTCAAACCAGATGGAATTGACCTCATCTGCTGCCATTCGCGGGAGAAAGATGCAGGAGATCACGAGTCCCACCCCCAATAGAAGAAACAGAGGTGCAATCATGAAAGCCCCGATGCGCTGGTAGGGTTTCAGCGCGGGACCGTATTGGAGACGACGGTAGCCACGAAATTCATTTCGTACCGTATCAGGAAAGACAATGTTACGTTGATTCGACCGCACCTGCTGCTCAAGATATTCCGCAACTTTATTTGGCGGTCGCATACAGTTCCTACGTTAACACGGCCAGAATTACTTGCGGGAATGGGCGTTATCACACACACCTATTTACCTCGCACTCACCATGAAGAAGATCACCCACGGCAGCGCCGTCGCATCATTCAGAAAATGAGCTGTCATCGCCACAACCCCTCGAAAGGCAGAGTTACCCGTCCTCGCGCCCGTCCGAACATACGCAATGGAGCAACGATAAGTTCCGCAATTGCGGACGGCCTCCCCTCCAGACAACCAAGATCAATCCGAACCCAGCCCGCGAAGCGGACGACCGATAGTAGCCCCGGGTGGAGCGCGGCTCTGTTCCGCGCGCAACCCGGGGTTAGCTCCCTCATATTCTCTTCCGGGGCGGTGCGCAGCACTGCTACGTCGGCGACTGCTTTCCAGACGGAATCCTTGCCAGTTATTACGGATACAATCCCAACTCATGCGCCGTATTACATTGCAGCCATCGCCATCCTTGTTTTGGGCCTGCAACTTGTCTTGTCAGGCGCGAAGCCCGACAACGCTTCTGGTTTTTCATGTCCAGTCACAATCGGCACGAAAAGCTCAATCGACCCAGCAAAGTTTTTTGGAGCGGTGAGCGCTGTTTGGAACGGCAATTTGTACGTCGGCGGCCTATGGCCTAATGGAACAATCGTCTTTCGGCCTCAGGGGGCGGGACACATTTATCCAGACGGTTCTCTGGGTATGAAGATTGCCTGGTATCGCGCCAACAGATTGCGAGGCAAGTTGACCATTCATGGCAAACGGCTCGATTCAGTGGCGCCACCATTACATGCAAGCGTTGATTCTGGCTATGGCGATAACGGATTCCAACCTAGTGAAGTGATATTTCCAACAGAAGGTTGCTGGCAGGTGACCGGCACAGTTGCTGATACGAGTGTCACATTCGTTACGCGCGTCGTAAAAGCTCAATAGTGCCAAGCCAGGTATGCTCTTTGCCTCCCCTCCGGACAACCAGACCAATCCCATTCCCATCTCGAAACTGCCTGGGGGCGATTTCGGTTGGGGTAGATCGTTATGCCACTACAATCGAAGGACATTCGCATATCACGCCAAGGAGGTCGATCGCCTTGCGTACTCTAATCGTTAGTCTTCTGCTCGCACTGATCGGTTCCACGACACTCGCTCAATCATCCCCACCGCCGAAGGCGCCAACTTACACGCTGACCATCACCGTCGAGAACATGGACAGCAATGTCGGAAGTCTCGGAATCCTCATCTTCAACAGTCCGAAGGGTTGGCCGGAGGACCGGCAAGCGGCGGTGAAGGACATCAGCATTCCCGCCAAGCAAGGTGTGCAGAAGGTCGAGGCACAACTTCCCCCGGGCAGGTACGCCGTTGCGCTCATCCATGACGCGAACACGAACCACAAGCTCGACAAGAATTTCATCGGCATGCCCAAGGAATTCTGGGGACTCTCGAATAACCCGCACGCGACCCTGAAAGCGCCTCCCATCGATAAGTGTTACTTCATGCTCGATGGCGACAAGGAAGTGAAG
>CAYWSM010000334.1:0-8350 GCA_964460935.1 uncultured Terriglobales bacterium
CTTCATTTTGTCTGCTGTTCGCACTCCAATCGGTAAATTCGGCGGATCGCTGGCCTTCATGACCGCAGCCGATATGGGTGCCGTTGCTGGCAAAGCAGCAATGGAGCGGGCGGGTGTCTCGCCGGAACAGGTCCAGGAAACAATTATCGGCAATGCACGACAGGCAGGTGGAGGACCGAATGTCGCCCGTCAGATCTCAATCCGCAGCGGTGTCCCGGATACCGTGCCCGCATACACGGTCAACATGGCCTGTGCGTCGGGGATGAAGAGCATTGCTCTCGGATACGAAGAGATCGCGCACGGAAACCTGGATTGTGTGCTCGTCGGCGGGACCGAATCGATGTCGCGCCTTCCTTATTATTTGGAAGCACGCTGGGGTCTGCGGATGGGCAACCAGGAACTGGTAGACGGGATGTACCGCGATGGGTTCTTCTGTCCCATGGCCAAGATGGTGATGGGCGAGACCGCCGAGGTGCTTGCGGATCAATATAAGATCACGCGCGAAGAACAGGACCAGTACGCGCTTTGCACGCAGAAGCGAGCCGAGGCTGCCATCAGCGCCGGTCGATTCAAGGATGAGATCGTTCCGGTAACTGTCGAGTCTAAGAAAGGAACCCGAATCTTCGAGCAGGATGAACATCCGTTCTTCGAAGCCACGCTGGAGAAAATGGCGAAGCTGCCACCGGTATTTTCGAAAACAGGCACCATCACGGCGGGCAACTCATCGGGCATCACCGATGGCGCGGCCGCAATGGTCCTCGCCGGCGATGCATTCGTGAAACAGCACAGTCTCAAGCCCCTGGCCAGAATTATGGAAGCAACTTCTGCGGGTGTGAATCCGAGAACTATGGGTATAGGGCCAGTTCCGGCCATGCAGAAATTGCAAGATAAGCTCAGACTTGGCGTGCAGGATTTCGATCTGGTTGAACTCAACGAAGCTTTCGCCGCGCAACTGCTGGCCTGCGATCGCGAGCTTCACTTTGACCGCGAGCGACTGAACGTAAACGGTGGCGCTATCGCCCTTGGACACCCCATCGGATGCACCGGAACCCGCATAACGGTCACGCTGCTGCACGAGATGCTGAAACGCCGCGCAAAACGAGGAGTTGCCACCCTATGCGTGAGCGGAGGAATGGGAATGGCGCTGGCCATCGAGATGGCCTAGATTGGCACAAACAACCCTGCAAAAAATCACCCGCTACCGGGTTAGGTAGCGGGTTCTTGTTCGTGGCCTTCCCGGGTTCGGCTGGTGCCGTTGGTCGGGCCTTACGAAGTCGTGGCGCCAAATCAAAAGAGCAACGCGCAACGGAGAGATTCAAAAGAGCTGCCCGCTATATAGCAGATACCGTGCCAAACGGTGTCGCAGAGCATCTTTATAAATCACTGATTTTACGCAAGTTTTATCGACTACCCAAATATTCACGTGGGATTGGAAGTGCAAGTTTTTGCAGCTTGTGGGAGGGAAAGGGACAAATCCCCAGACCTGATTACCTGCGAAACATGTGAAGTTACCATAGCAACTGCCGCATTTGACGTCGATACGGACTGGCGGCCGCAGCACAGAGGGCATAGAACAACGCAGCATTGGCAGGAATGTGAAGATTGAAGTCGAGCATACTGTGTGCCAAGATCGCACTCATGCCCGCGATCATGCCGACAGCCAGCACGCTACCTTCATAGTCATCCTGATCGAATATCTTGCGAAGACCTCCTCGGAAAACGGCGAACAAAAACCATCCGGCCAGCACCATTCCCGCCAGTCCCATCTCGACCAGTAATTCCAGGTAATCGTTATGCGCGTTGTTGACGAAAAGGTTGGTAAAAAAGCTGCGGTATTGTGGATATACAGTCGAAAAGGTTCCCCAGCCAAAGCCGAAGACGGGTTTCTGCACCCACATGCGCAGGCAATCACGATAGATCGCAAGACGATAATTGTCTGGCGCCTCGGTGACGCGACTGATCACGCTGTCATTTCCAACCAATAACGCCAGCAAAACCACGGCTGCCACGATGGCGATCACGGTCAGAGTCGCGCGACGTCGGCCGTTCATCCGGAATAGCAATACGCAAATAAGAACGATCTCCACCACGAGACCCAGCATGCCTCCGCGCGAACGTGACAGAATGATGCTGACAGCCATCATCGTCATCGCGAACAGCAGCAGCACTCTTTTACCGCCACGTTCCAGCACTGCGGCTGCTCCGGCAAGCGGCACTAACATCTCCATTAGCCCTGCGTAATGGTTGTGATTGGCATACGGACCATACCTCGCTGTGGAAACTCCATAAGGTGTGACCAGCCAGTAAATCTTTTCGGAATGCGACAAGTCTTGGACCAGCGCAAAAACGGCGATTGCAAAGCCGAACACTGACATCGCCAACACAAACTCGCGAACTCTTCGTCGGCTACAAAATATCTCCCCGGCAACGAGCATGAGAACGCCACAGGGAATGATATTGAGCATTGCAGAAAGCGTTGCATACCGATAGGCCGTCCGTCCGGTGGCGAACTGCATGACGATGAAACCAAAAAAGATGACCGCCGGAAGAAGCACAGTGCTGTTGTTGACTTCAATGCTGCCCCACAGAACTTGTTTGGTACACCACAATGCGAGCAGCAATACAGCTGCCATTCTCTGGACAAATTGACTCCACGGCTCGGTCGTTCCAAACGCGAGAGGACCAAACATCAACAGAGCCAGTACTCCATACAACAGCGCGCGATCAAGCCATTTCTCCGCAGAGCGTAATGGCATGATGATGCTCTCCTGCACAGCAGGCATATCGATGATGAGCGGTTCTGTCTGCGGCATCTATTCCTTATGTATGCTCAAGTCATCGACCCAGAGCTTGCCACGAATCCGTCCGCCGCTCGGCTCTCGCAATAACGTCAGTTCAATCAACCTGGTACCGGCGGGCACAGTAAAAACGCCATCCAGATCTCTCCACGGAAATGAACCCACTACTTCCTCAGTAAGTAGCAAGTGCGCATGAGAATATGCATCGCAAACTGCGATACTTACTCCGTGAGCCGCTTCCAATTCTTCCGCGCGTAACCATCCCGTCAGACGGTACCGCGCACCCGGTTTAACCCTGATGAGTTCGCGGACACCAATGTCCTGTAGGTTCTCACCATCGATTTGTAACGACAGAGATCGGCTACCGCTATGAAAGGTGGAAGTATCCATCGTGACCGTGACGCCGGTCGTGGGAACATATCGCCATTCGAATCCGCCGTTCAGGATCTCGCTCTCGAAATCTCCGTTGACTACGAGATTCCCGGGCCGCATCCGCTCCTTTGTTGCAGAATCTTTCTTGAGAGCGTCCGACCACGCGTTCGCCGCAGCGTCCACCTGTTGGTGAGCAATCAGTGAATCGATGTAGAAGAAAGTCTCGCGCACATTCAGCGCATTCGGAGCGGCCAATACTGTTGGCCAAACCTGATCCGCCGAATCGACCTCGTTGCGCTCCATCAACCAATGCATTAGTCGCAGCCGTGATGTCACAGTCAGGGGAACAGCCAGCATCGTCTTATTGATGTTTTTCCCCGTCGCCGTCCAGGCAACTTCCATCGCAGGCGATGCGTACAGCGGATCATTTTCGATCACGCCACGCAGCAGTTGCAGGCTGCGGTCGAGATCGCTAGTGAGAAAGAGATTCGCTGCCTCCCACTGCACTTGCGTATCTTTGGGCTCAACGACAAGCGCATGCCTCACGGCGTCCGCGCTGCGCTCATCATCCCCGAGCACGGAATACGTATTCGCCAGATTCAGCCAGGTTCGCGCGGAGTGCGGATTGATTTCTGCCGCCCGCTGCAAATGCCACGCTGCCTGCTCAAAATCTCCGTGCGCCGGATCGAGGGAAACAATGCCGAGTTTCTCCTGAATCTCTGCATTGAGTGGCTGCAGTCGCGTGGCCTGTTCAAGACGTATAGGTGAAGCAGAACTGGCAAGCCAATGTTCGCCAATCGCTTGCAGATTCAATGCGGAAACAAGCAAAACCAAAGCTGCACATCCGATCACGAATGTGTACCTTCGGACCGGAGAAGATAACGCTATCCGCATGCTTACCTCGCCCGGGTGATCACCTCAGTCCCTAAGCGTGTTTCGTCTCCTCGGAGTATCGTCCGTACCCGCCGTACTTCGACCCGTAACAGTAGTAGTGGTAGTAATCTGACGGCTCAACATCCATCGCATTCACCACCACACCCAACACGTGCGCATTCACCTGACCGAGCAGTTCTCGCGTACGCCGCAGGGCAGCCTTCGTTGTCTTGCCAGAGCGAATCACCACCACAACGGCATCCATTTCCACCGACAGCAAAACTGAATCCGTCGCAGAAAGCGCCGGCGGCGTATCGAAGATGACGTGGTCGTATTCCTGACGCCATTGCTCGATGAGCTGCTTCATCAGATTCGACCCCAGTAATTCAGCCGGATGTGGAGGCGGAGGACCTGCCGGTATAAAAAATAGATTCGGTAACTGCGGGACATACGTGATGGTGTTCTGCAACGTGCTGCTGCCCGCCAGCACGGTACTCAATCCAGTCTTCGGCTTGGCGTTGAACACCTTGTGAATGCTCGGACGCCGCAAGTCCGCGTCAACCAGCAGTACGCGCGCCCCCTTCTGCGCCAGTGTAACTGCTATGTTAATGCTGGTCGTCGTCTTGCCTTCCTGCGGCAGAGCGCTGGTAATCAGCATCACCTTCGGAGGCGCTCCCGATGCGCTCAGCAAAATCGCCGTTCGCAGAGCACGGTACGACTCGGATATATTGGACTTCGGACGCCGATATGTAACCAGCTCAACCGTGTCGCGTGGCCCCGACTTTGCCGCCAGAGCCTTCTGCGAGCGAGAGCGGAGTTCAGCGGCATAGTTGGCCGGAATGATTCCGAGCGCAGGAAGATTGCTGAGCGCCTGCGCCTGTTCGGGTGTGCGCACAGTGTTGTCCGCCGCCTCCAGCACAAACGCCAGCACCACCCCGCCAAGCAAACCCATGGCAAGCGATAACAAAACGTTGCGCCGCTTGTCTGGACGCGCCGGCATCAGAGGCACACGAGCGACATCAACCACCCGAATGTTGCTCGACTTCAAACCCGCCGAGACGCTCGCTTCCTTCAGCTTCTGCAGCAGTCCTTCGTAAAGTTGCCGGTTCGTCTCAACATCGCGCCTGAGCAACGAATACTCGATTGCACTCTCGTTCAACGTGTTCGCTGCCTGTTTCTGATTCTCGAGCGCGGCATGAAGCAAAGCTTCACGCTGCGAGGCAGCCTGGTATTCCGTCTTGATGTGGCCCGCTAGCTTGTCGATCTCCTGATGCTCGGATTTCTGCACCTGGCGCAACTGGCTGTTCAATTCGATAATGCGCGGATGCGCTGGTCCCAACTGGACTTCCGCCTGGGCAATTTGCGTACGTAGGTCGGCTTCTTGTTTTCGCAGGACCGGCAGCAGCGCATTCGAATCCATGTTCGCGATGAGTTCAGGGCTGCCCGAAGTCGTCATCCGGTACCGCGCTTCCTTCTGGATCCGGTCGGCTTCGGCAGCCGTGAGTTCGCGGTTCAGTTCATCGAGTTTCTGAGTGACGATGTTCTGCTTCTCGTCGATGCCCAGAATTCCGTGCGCCTTCTGGTATTGAACGAGTTTCTCCTGCGACGTTTCGACTTTCAGTTGAAGATCCGAAAGTTGTTTTGAGAGCCAGTCTGAAGTCTGCATCGCCGATTCGAACTTCGCCTTGAAGTTCTGCTCGATGTACACGTTCACCAGCGTATTAACGATTTTGGCCGCCAATTGCGGATCGGAGTTTGAAAATCGAATCTCGATGATTCTTGTCTTCGGCACGACAACGATCTTCAGTCCGCTCTGAATAAAGCTCATCAACGCGGCTTCTTGTCGTGTATCGACGCTCGGCGCGGCGAGTAAATCATTCGCTTTCGTCGCTGACGAAAATGGCGGCATCTTATCGAGTTGAAGCGCCTTCGCCGTCGCAAGCGCAATGGCATCGCTTTGTAGAATCCTGATCTGCGTATCGAGAGCGACAGCATAATCGAAGTCATTGTCAGCACTGGATGCTTCGCCTGAGCTCTTGAATCCCAGCACATCGTTGTTTTCGCGGCTGATGGCAATTCGACCCACTGCGTCGTAAATGGGCGTGGTCCGCAGCGTGATAACCGTTGCGAGCGTGACGAAAATGATGATCGTCGCGGCGATCGTCCAACGATGCTTACGGAGAATGGGCCAGTATTGCAACAGCCCGTTGTCCTGCGTCGGAAGACACTCCGGCAGTGTGTTTATGCCATATCCATAGCCGCCCGCCAGCGTTACTGGATCTCTCTCACGCGGAACCAGCGCAGTAGGGCCATCTGGATGTTCAGAACCCATGATCACTGTTTCTCTGTGCGTACTGTCACAGACTGCTTGCTTCGATTGCTGTCAGCTTAACGACCGCGATTGTTGTTGAATACCGGCAAAATACGCGCTGTTTACTGATCATGCATACCTTGGGTCGATTGATGACGTCCGGCTCTTTGATAGTCCGCCATTTCTCGCGGAAAAACTCGCATGTTTAGGAATGGCAATCAAAATCAAGCGGACCATTTTGGAACCGGCAATAGCACTGTCTTTTGCCACTGTTTACTGAGGAGTAATGACTAAAGTCGCACTTATCACGGGAATCTCCGGCCAGGACGGCAGCTACCTCGCCGAATTGTTACTCGACAAGGGTTACGAAGTTCATGGAATCGCGCGGCGCATGGCGATTGAAAATCCCGAGCACCGCCTCTTCCGGATTCGTCACTTGCTTGGAAAAATCGAACTCCACGGAGCATCGCTGGAAAGCTATCCGAGCCTGTATCAGGTGATCTCGCGCATTCATCCGGACGAGGTGTACCATCTCGCAGCGCAGAGTTTCGTGAGCTACTCGTTCGAAGACGAGTTCACGACCATGGCCGCCAACGTAAACGGTACACACTACATGTTGGCCGCTGTCCGCGAACTGATTCCGCAGGCGCGCTTCTATTTCGCCGGATCGAGCGAAATGTTCGGCAATCCGCCCAATGTTCCGCAACACGAAGAGACGATCTTCCGGCCGCGCTCTCCGTACGGCATCTCGAAGGTCACTGGCTACTATCTGACACGCAACTACCGCGAAGCCTACGGCATATATGCTTGCTCGGGCATTCTGTACAATCACGAGTCTCCACGGCGTGGATTGGAGTTCGTTACGCGCAAGATCACGTCCACGGCCGCCAAAATCAAGCTTGGGCTCGCCCACGAAATTCGCCTAGGCAATCTCGACGCTCGGCGCGACTGGGGACACGCCCGCGAGTACGTCAAGGCCATGTGGTTGATGCTACAACAATCCGAGTCTAACGATTACGTTATCGCCACCGGAGAGAATCACTCTGTCGGCGATTTTGCGGAACTGGCGTTCTCGATGGCGGGACTGAACCTTCACGATTACCTCACCATCGACGACAAATACAAACGTCCGGCTGAAGTGGACAACCTCCTCGGCGATTGCACAAAAGCCAAAGCGATCTTGGGATGGAGATACTCCTTGAAATTCAACGATCTCGTCCGTGAGATGGTGGAATCCGACATCGCCCTGTTCTCACACGAACTGGAAACCAAAGCTGCGGTCGCAAGTGGCGCCGATGCCTGATTTGCGCATCGCATTTCTCAGTCCGTCCGGGCAAATGGGAGGCGCTGAAACGTGCCTCGTCGATGCGCTTGCCGTCTTGCGTGAGGCGCGCCCGCAATGGTCGCTTTCTGTCGTTCTCGGAGAGAACGGACCGCTCGCCTCGCGTGCGTCTGAACACGGCGCCGAAGTTCACCTGCTTCCCTTCCCGACTGAATTGGCGCGGTTGGGAGATTCTGGCCAATTAGCGAGTGGCGTTTTCTGGCGACTAATGTCCACTGCGCCTTCTGTCCTGCGCTACCGGTTTCAGCTTCACTCGCTGCTCACGCGCATTAAACCTGACATCATCCACACGAACGGCTTCAAGATGCACGTGCTCGGTGCGCTGGCAAAACCTCTTGGGTCAGCATTGGTCTGGCACATTCACGATTACATCAGTGCGCGCCCAGTGATGGCTCGGCTCATACGACGGCTTGCCGCGCGCACCGATGCCATCATCGCTAACTCGCAACACGTCGCCGAAGACACCCGACGGGTCGTAGGTGCTGCCGCACATATTGTGCCGGTGCTGAATGTGGTCGATTTGCGCGAGTTCGCACCGGGAGGCACAAAGCTTGATCTGGATAAACTCAGCGGTCTGCCTCCGGCGTCGGACGGAGCTATTCGCGTTGGCCTGATCGCGACGCTTGCCTGGTGGAAAGGACACCGGCTGTTCCT
>CAYWSM010000335.1:0-4622 GCA_964460935.1 uncultured Terriglobales bacterium
GATCGGGTGGATGAAGCTCTCGTACAGTATCCCGAGCACGATGTACACCGTCGCTAACGCCGCTAAGATCAGTATCCACTGGCTACTCAGTGAATCTTTGAATGCGGCTGCCGTTCCCTGGAAGCTAGCGTGTACCGCCGCAGGCATCCCAATCTGCGCAGTGGCCTGTTCAATAACCCGCGTAACGTCGCTCAACGATGCGCCCGGAGCCACATTGAAGGACAGAGTAATCGACGGGAACTGCCCCTGGTGGTTGACTGCCAGAGCGGTGTTCGTAGGCGCAAAATGCGCAAATGCCGATAGTGGCACCTGTGCACCGTTCGATGACTTCACATAGATGTTGCTCAGCGCTTTCGGACCACCTTGAAACTCTGGCGCGACCTCCATCACCACGTGGTACTGGTTCAGCGGCATATAAATGGTCGACACCTGCCGCTGTCCGAATGCGTCATACAAGGTATTGTCCACATCGGCAGCCGACACACCGAGCCGAGAAGCGGTGTCGCGATCCACGATGACGGTCTCCTGCAGCCCATGCACCTGCTGATCTGTATTCACATCGCGCAACAGCGGCAAGGTTTTTAGCTTCGCCATCACCTTCGGCGCCCACTCGTTGAGTTCTGCAATGTTTTCCGATTGAAGTGTGTACTGATACTGCGCATTGCCCATGCGCCCGCCGATACGCAAATCCTGTGCAGATTGCAGGAACATGGTTGCGCCGGCCACCTTCGCCATTTTCGGCCGCAGACGTGCGATTACCTGATCGGAGCTAATTTTTCTCTCGGCCAGCGGTTTCAGGCTGATGAAACCACGCGCGGTATTGCCGCTACCGGCGAACGCCACAACCGTATCAATGGCCGGATCGCTCTTGATGATGTCCACGAACTGCACAAGCTTTTCGCGCAGCGCTGGAAATGAGATGTCCTGCTCAGCCTGTAATCCGCCCATAATGCGGCCTGAGTCCTGCTGCGGAAAGAAACCCTTGGGTACGATGATGTAAAGGTAAACGCTCAACGCAATCGTGCCCAGCGTTACCAACAGCATCAGGGGCTGATGCCGCAGAACCCAGCCCAGGCTTCGCCGGTAAATGCCATGACCGGTGTCGAACAGCTTCTCCAAGGCACGGTAGGCCCAATTGTGCTTGGTCCCGTGTTCCGGCCTTAGAAGTTTCGCGCACATCATCGGCGTGGTGGTCAGCGACACGACGAGCGATACACCAATCGCTACGCTGAGCGTAACCGCGAATTCCCGGAATAGCCGTCCGACAATTCCTCCCATGAGCAGAATAGGAATAAAGACAGCGACCAGCGACGTGCTCATCGAGAGCACGGTGAACCCAATCTCTTTCGACCCCACTAGTGCAGCCTGAAACGGGCGCATTCCGTTCTCTATGTGTCGGGTAATGTTCTCGATGACCACGATCGCATCGTCAACAACGAAGCCGGTACAGATTGTGAGCGCCATTAGCGACAGGTTATCCAGCGAATAGCCGACCAGGTACATCACACCGAAGGTCCCAACCAGCGATAACGGCACAGCTATTCCAGGGATGACGGTCGCACGCACTGTTCGCAGGAATGCGAACACCACCAGTACCACAAGGATGATCGAAATAATGAGCGTGTGCTGAACGTCAGAGACGGATGCGCGAACGGTCGTAGTCCTGTCCATGACTACGTCGATATTGATCGAGGGATTTACTGAAGCCTTCAGAAATGGAAGCGCCGCGCGAACGCCATCGACAGTCTCGATGATGTTCGCCTCCGGTTGACGGAAGACGATCACCAACACTGCCGCTTTGCCGTTGAACAAGCCAGTATTACGAACGTCCTCAACTGAATCTTCGACGCTTGCTATGTCGCTCAAGCGGACTGGAGCACCATTGTTGTAGGCCACTATGAGAGGACGGTACTCATCCGCAATCTTGAGTTGATCTGTATCCTGGAGCGCCCAGGAGGTGTGCGCGTTGCTGAGCTGTCCCTTCGGACGGTTCGCATTTACCGTCGACATCGCATTGCGAACCGCTTCCAGTCCAATGCCGTAGTTGCTCAGAGCTGTTGGGTTGGCTTCAATACGCACCGCCGGACGCGCGCCCCCCCCGACGACCACCTGCCCTACTCCGGGCACCTGCGCCAGCTTTTGCGACAAGATAGAGTCGGCTGCGTCGTATATGCGCGGCCGCGAAATCGTATCTGACGTGAGCGCCAGAATCATGATAGGCGAGTCCGCAGGATTCACCTTCCGATAGTTCGGATTGGTCGGCAGGTTCGCAGGAAGATTTCCCTGGGCTGCATTGATGGCCGCCTGCACGTCGCGGGCCGCCGCATCGATGTTCCGGTTAAGATCAAACTGTATTGTGATGTTCGTCGAGCCTAGCGAACTGCTCGACGTCATTTCCGTAACGCCAGCGATACGGCCAAACTGCCGCTCCAGCGGAGTAGCGACGGAAGAGGCCATGGTCTCCGGATCCGCTCCAGGCAACCCGGCATTCACGCTGACGACTGGATACTCCACCTGCGGCAAAGGCGCCACCGGCAGCAACTTGTAGCCAAGCGATCCCGCAATCAGCAAAGCGATTGTTAGAAGCGCTGTCGCAATCGGCCGCCGGATAAAAGGAGCGGAAAAGTTCATGAGTTCGCTTCCGCCGGAACCGATTCCGGTTCTACCGTATTGCCAATCTTGAAGCGCTCGAGTCGGTGCGCCAGGCGGTCAAATGCGAGATAGACCACGGGGGTGGTGTAGAGCGTCAACAACTGGCTGATCAAGAGCCCGCCTACGATGGAGATACCCAACGGACGGCGCAATTCCGCTCCCGTTCCCGATCCAAGCGCCAATGGCAGACCTCCAAGCAGCGCCGCCATGGTCGTCATCATAATCGGGCGGAAGCGCAGCAGACATGCTTCATAAATCGCGTCCACCGGACGCTTCCCTTCGTGCCGCTCCGCCTCGAGAGCGAAGTCGATCATCATGATGGCGTTCTTCTTCACGATACCGATCAGTAAGATGATGCCGATCAACGCCACCACTCCGAGGTCAAGATGGAACAGCAATAGCGCAAGGATCGCGCCGACGCCTGCGGAAGGCAGCGTCGACAAGATAGTGATTGGATGAATGTAGCTCTCGTACAGAACGCCGAGAACAATGTAGACAGTCACAATCGCCGCAATCACCAGCCACAATTCGTTCGCCAGTGAGTTTTGGAAAGCGCGGGCCGTACCCTCGAAACTTCGCAGGATGCTGTCTGGCACCCCCAGCTCTTGTTCGGACTGTTGAATCGCCTTCACCGCTTCGCCCAGCGAGGCATTCGGCGCCAGGTTAAACGATATCGTTACCGCCGGGAACTGCCCCTGGTGATTCAGCGTCAACGGCGCCGTCGAAGGTTCGAAATGCGTGAAGGCGCTGAGCGGGATCTGTTGCCCAGTGCTCGAGTGCACGTAGATATTGGCGAGTTGCGACGGATCCTGCTGGAACTGAGGATCGACCTCCAGCACGACGTGGTACTGGTTCAGTTGCGTGAAAATCGTGGATACCTGGCGCTGACCGAAGGCATCGTACAGCGTGTCATCGATCGCCTGTGGGGTTACTCCCAGACGCGAGGCGGTATCGCGATCGATTACCAGCGATGCTTCCAGTCCGTGGTTCTGCTGGTCGCTGGCTACGTCTCGCAACTCCGGCAGCGTCTGAAACTTTTGTACGATTTTCGGCGCCCACTGGCCCAATTCTGTAGCGCTCGCATCCTCCAGGCTGTACTGGTACTGCGTACGGCTCACGCGGTTTTCGACCGTAAGGTCCTGCACTGGCTGCATGTACAGGGTAATGCCGGTTACCTGGGCCAATTTCGGCTGGAGGCGTCGGATGATCTCTGAGGCATCTGCTTCGCGCTCGTCGCGCGGCTTCAAATTGATAAGAAATCGGCCACTGTTCGGGGTGACGTTCTGGCCGTCGACTCCGATGAACGAAGAGAGACTGGCTACATCCGGATCCTTCAGGATGACGTCAGCCAATTGTCTTTGTCGTTGAGCCATGGCGCTGAACGAGGTCGTCTGCGGCGCTTCCGATATACCTTGAATAACGCCCGTATCCTGGACTGGGAAGAAGCCCTTTGGCACATACCAGAAGAGGAACAGCGTCAGGATCAACGTCCCAACCGTCACCACCAGGGTTGCCGTCTGATGCTTGAGCACCCATTGCAGCGTCGTGCCGTACTTCTGGATGATGCGATTGAACCAGCGCTCCGACCACACGTAGAAACGGCCCTGTTCACTCGGCTTCCTGTGTTTCAGTAGCTTGGAAGACATCATCGGGGTCAGCGTGAGTGAAATCACTGCCGACACGAGAATGGTCACGCTCAACGTGACAGCGAATTCACGGAACAAGCGCCCTACGATGTCGCCCATGAACAACAATGGGATCAAGACCGCGATCAGCGAGACCGTAAGAGAGATGATCGTGAAGCCGATCTGCCCCGCGCCCTTCAGAGCCGCATCCAGCGGCGACATGCCTTCTTCCAGATAGCGGTCGATGTTCTCGATCATCACGATCGCGTCGTCAACCACGAATCCAGTCGAGATCGTCAATGCCATGAGCGACAGGTTGTCGAGCGAGTACCCCAGCAGGTACAT
>CAYWSM010000336.1:0-14005 GCA_964460935.1 uncultured Terriglobales bacterium
GTCGTTGTAGGTGATTTCCATCCGGTCCCAAGTGGCTTTGAACGCATTGGAGACGTTGTCGGCCAGTTGCTGCGGCGTGATGCTCTGAGCCTGCGCGGCGCGCTCGATCTTGAAGCCGTGCTCGTCGGTGCCAGTGAGGAAATACGTGTCTTTGCCCAGCATGCGCTGGCGGCGCGCGATGGTGTCGCAGACAATCGTGGTGTAGGCGTGCCCGATGTGCGGCCGCGCGTTGACGTAGTAAATCGGCGTGGTTATGTAGAACTTGCTATCCATTCTGCTGGTCCAGATAAATCCTGATCGCTTCCTGCATCACTGACTTGAGCGGCACCCCATGTACGGAGGCGATCCGCCGGCAGTCTTCATATTCCGGCGCGTAATTCGTAACTGTTCCGTTGAGATTGCCGATCTTCATGCGGACTTCGCCCCATGGCGTGCGCACAACTTCGGACCGGCGAATCAGCACTGCGCGGCGCTCTTCTCGCATTCGGATGCCAAGCGTGGTGGTCTCGGCGAAAACAATCTTGGCAATCCGTTGCGCGTCTTCCGTTCGTGTTAACACGGTGAGCAGCATTCCAGGCCGGTTCTTCTTCATCTGAACCGGCGTACCAAAAACGTCGAGGGCACCGGCTTCGAGCAACTTATCCATCACGTAACCGAAGACCTGGGGATTCAGATCGTCGATGTTGGCCTCGAGCACCGACACCATTTCGTTCCCTGTGGCTTGGGTGATCGCCGTACTCTCGCCAACCGTGAGCCGCAGCACATTCGCATGGCTCGGAAAATCGCGTGTGCCCGCGCCGTATCCGGATTTCTCGATTCTATAAGCGGGAACTGTTCCGAATCGCGAGACCAAGGTCTTCACAATCGCTGCACCGGTCGGGGTCGTTAGTTCCTTGTCAATGCCGGACGAATAGATGGGAATATCCTTCAGCAGTTCGACAGTTGCTGGAGCGGGAACCGGTAGGCGTCCATGGGCGGCCTGCACCGTGCCGCCGCCGACGTTTACGGGAGAGCAGACCCATTCGTCTACACCCAAGGCATCGCTTCCTACCGCCGCGCAGACGATGTCCACGATCGCATCTACGGCACCGACTTCGTGGAAGTGAATCTTTTCGATTGGCATATTGTGGATTTTGGCTTCCGCCTCGCCGAGAGACTGAAAAATCGCCAGCGCACGTTGTTTCGCCGTCTCGCTGATCGGCGCGGCAGAGATGATCTTCTTAATTTCGCTTAGATGGCGCCCATGGGCGTGCTCATCGTGATGATGACGGCCTGACTCTTCAAGAGGATGTTCGTGAGCATCATGATGGTGATGGTGTGAGTGCTCATGGGAGTGTGTATGCCCATGCTCGTGAAACGGCCTTTCCCCATCCTGCGGGTGATCTTTCGCTTGGTCGTTGATCCAAACATCAACTTTAGTCGCGGTGATTCCGCTGCGTAATACCTTTGAAATCTCCAGCCGAGCGCCGACATTCAGGCCGGCAACGGTCTTTTCCAGCAGGGCCGGAGACACTCCGGCGTCCACCAAAGCGCCGAGGAACATATCGCCGCTGATCCCGGAAAAGCATTCAAGGTACGCTATGCGCATAGAGATTTAGGACGTGAGTAAGGCGAGTCTCAACGCTTACAGCGAAACTTTCATCATAGGTTTCGCGGTCGGGTCCGTCAAACGCGAAGCGCAATTCTGCTTTGTTATAATCGCTGTTTCTTCAGCAGCTTACGAGGATTCCAGTCGCTTGTATCGCCATTTTCAGCGCATCCTAACAGACTACTTCCGCCAATTCCTGCGGCAGCAGTACCAGATCGAACTCGAGACGATCGTCGTTGAGCAACCGCCGAAGGTTGAATTCGGTGAATATGCCCTGCCGCTTTCGTTTGAGCTTGCTAAGCGGTTGCGGAAAGCTCCGCGCAAGATCGCCGAAGAAATTGTCGCCAATATCGGTGAGATCCCCGGATTTGAGAAGCTCGAAGTTGCCGGCGCGGGATACATCAATGCCTACCTCAAACGCGGTGAGGTCGCCAAGGCGCTTATCGAAGGCAAAGAGACGGACGAGGGCGGCGGGAAAGCAAAGATCCTCGTCGAGCATAGTTCGATTAACCCGAACAAGGCAGCGCATATCGGGCATCTGCGCAATGCCATTCTCGGAGACAGTTTCGTGCGCCTGCTACGAACGAGCGGTCATCCGGTGGATGTGCAGAATTACATCGACAATACGGGCGTTCAGGTCGCCGATGTCGTGGTTGGGTTTCGCGAACTCGAGAAGAAGGGCAAGGCCGAGATCGCCCAACTTACGAAATCGAACCGCTTCGATTATGTCTGCTGGGACGTCTATGCCCGCGCCTCGCAATGGTACGCGGAGGACAAGGCCAACCTGAAGAAGCGCGCCGAAGTTCTACACGCCATCGAACAAGGAAATAACGAGATCGCCGAAGAGGCCGACCTGATCGCCACGGCCGTGCTCCGCCGACACTTGGAGACCATGGAGAGGCTCGACATCGAGTACGACTTCCTACCGCGCGAGAGTGAAATCCTGCACCTTCATTTCTGGGACCTCGCCTTCAAGCAGATGGTAGAAAAGGGCGTTCTTTATAAAGAGGAGCAGGGCAAGAACGCCGGATGCTGGGTAATGCGCCGTCCTTCGGCGGCGGGGAAGTCGGCCGACGAACACACGGAAGAGGACCAGAAGGTCATCGTGCGCTCGAATGGTACCGTCGGCTACGTCGGCAAAGACATCGCATACCACCTCTGGAAGTTCGGCAAACTTGGACGAGATTTCGGCTATCAGCACTTCTACGAATATCCAAACAAAAAGCAGGTATGGATTTCAGCCGAGTATGGCGAGAAAAACCATCCTCACTTTGGCGACTCAGCGGCGATCTATAACGTCATCGATACACGCCAGTCTGAAGCACAGAACACGGTAATCGACGCTCTAAAACTCCTCGGCTACGAGGACGCCGCTAAGCACTACACCCACTTTTCGTACGAAATGGTGGCCCTGACGCCACGTTGCGCGCAGGAGTTGGGCTATCCCCTTTCGGAAGACGAAATGGGCAAGGCCTACATCGAAGTGTCCGGACGTCGCGGCTTCGGAGTGAAGGCAGACGACCTGATCGACCGCCTGATTGATACAGCCAAGAAAGAGGTGGATTCCCGACATCCCGACCTGCCGGAACTTGAGCGTATCGATATTGCTACCAGGATTGCTGTCGGAGCTCTGCGTTACTTCATGTTGAAGTTCACGAAGACTTCCGTGATCGCCTTCGACTTCAAGGAAGCACTTAGTTTCGAAGGAGAAACTGGGCCGTATGCACAGTATGCGGTCGTGCGCGCGACGAACATCTTCCGCAAGGCCGGCATGAGTCCGGAACAGGCACTAGCTCCGTCAGACTACGCGCAGTATCTTTCCGGCGAGACCGGCACCGAGATCTGGCAGCTTTGGCTGATTGCATCGCAGACCTCGACCATCATCGACCAATGCATCAACACGACTGAACCAGCGTATCTGGCCAAGCATGCATTCCAATTGGCGCAGCAGTTCAACAACTTCTATCACCGGCACCATATTTTGACCGAGGCTGACGAGAACCGGAAAAAGTTCCTGCTGGCAACTGCTGCCGTCGTTCGTCGAGAACTCGTCAAAGTTCTTAAGGTAATGGGAATTGAAGTGCCGCCGGTGATGTAACCGTAAGTCATTTCCGAAAAAGTTGAATCGCCTCCACTGTGGCCAGAATCCGAACCACTCGGAGGAGATGAAGTGAAAGCCCGCATTGAAAACTACGCCAAGCTTGCCGCCGGCCCTTATCGCACGCTTTTTCAGTTGCAGCAGGAAGTTGACAAATCTGGCATCGATGGAAAGCTCCTCGATCTCGTCAAGATTCGTGCATCGCAGATCAATAGATGCGCTTTCTGCATCGACATGCATACGATCGATGCGCGTCTTCACGGCGAGACCGAACAGCGGATTTACGCGCTGAATGCCTGGCGTGAAGGATCGTTTTTCGATGACCGCGAGCGAGCTGTACTCGCATTTACGGAAGCAATCACGCGAGTTGCCGATACGCATGTTCCAGACAAGGTTTACGAAGAAGTGCGTCAGCACTTCAGCGAGCAGGAGATCGTGAATCTCACGTGGGCCATCGTCACTATCAATGCGTGGAACCGGCTCGCAATCACATTTCGCGCGCAACCCGGCCAGTACAAGCCAGCGGTTGCCAAAGCCAGCTAGGCTCTCAAATAGAATCGGCCAGCCCTTTTGGACAAGCCGACCACCGAAACGCAAACCTGAAAAGAAACTCTTACAATCCGCCATTTGCAGCGAACTCGCGCGCGAATTCCACGATTGAGCGCACCGCAATCCCGGATGGGCCTTTGGCGATCCATGGCTTGTTGTCCTCGATCCAGGCTGTGCCTGCTATATCAAGGTGAATCCAGGGAGTAGTATCGACAAACTCTTTCAGGAACATTGCTGCTGTTACCGCGCCGCCCCAGCGACCACCGGTATTCATGATGTCGGCGATATTCGATCGAATCTGTTCGAAGTATTCCTGATCCAGCGGCAGGCGCCACATCTTTTCGCCTGCGCGCTTGTTGGCCTCGAAGAATCGCTGGTACATGGAATCGTCGTTCGCGAAGACTCCAGCATTCACATGCCCCAGGGCCACTACGCAGGCGCCGGTAAGCGTCGCTGCATCGATCAAATGCGTCGCTCCCAATTGCCGTGCGTAATGCAGACCATCGGCGAGCACCAATCGTCCTTCGGCATCGGTGTTGATAATCTCGATTGACTTGCCCGACATCGCGATCTGCACGTCGCCTGGCTTCTGTGCCTTGCCGGACGGCATATTTTCCGACGCACATACAATCCCGATGACCTTTACCTTTGGCTTGAGCAATGCAATCGCGCGCATGGCGCCGATCATCGCCGCGCCTCCGGCCATGTCGTACTTCATCTTCTCCATGCCATCCGCGGGTTTGATCGAAATACCGCCAGTGTCGAAAGTTATGCCTTTACCGACCAGTCCCAGCACCGGTTCCTTCGGTGCGCCTGCTGGCTCGTAAGTCATAACGATGAGAGCAGGAGGTTCGTCGGACCCCTGGGACACACTCCAGAAGGCTCCCATCTTCAGTTCTTTGATTTTGTCGGTGCTGTAAACCTCACACTTCAGGCCGACTTCGGCACACATCTTTTTCGCCTGTTCGCCGAGAATGGTCGGCGTTAGCCGGTTACTGGGTTCGTTCACCAGAGTGCGTGTCAGGTTTTGCGACTCGCCCATCGACTGGCCTTCGCGAACCGCTTCCTCGGCAACCTTCTTATCAGCGTCGGTGACAACCGACACGGTCTGCATTGCCTGATCTTTGCGGTCACTCTTGTAGGTGTCAGGATCAAAGTCGGCGACAAATACGCCCTCGACTACGGACTTGATCGAGTCCACTGCGCCGCTGGAAAGATCGGGTGCGACGATGGCAAAGTTTTTAATGGACTTTGCCTTCAGGGACCGAACCGCCGTACCCGCTACCTTACGCAGTTCGAAGGTTGAAAAGCTCTTCGCTTTACCGGCGCCGATCAGCAACAGTCGTTTCGGCTTAATTCCGTGAGGCTTGTGAATCAGATTGGTTTCGAACAGTTTGCCGGTGACTTCGCCGCTGGCGATCAGGTCATGGGCTGCGTTCCGAACGGCAGCATCGTTCGATAAAACTTTCGCTGTGTTCGTCGGACCCTCACCCTCATCCACGACCACTACGGCCAGACATTCGGTCTCTAGTTCTGCTGGGGACTGAAAATTCAGTTTGATTTCCATACTCTTCCTTGAATAAAGGTGTGCCTAAATCTCTATCCAGCTTTCCTCGATCGAGCTATCGCCTCGCGCGCTTCCTTGTCGGCGGTGCGGCGGCGTTCGGTTTCGCGTTTATCCCACTGCTGTTTGCCCTTGGCGAGAGCAATTTCCACTTTTACGCGTCCGTTCTTGAAATATATGCGCGTCGGAATCAGGGTCAGACCTTTCTGCTGCGTCTTCCCGATCAGCTTTCGGATCTCGTCCTTATGGACGAGCAATTTCCGAGTCCGAACCGCGTCATGATTGTTGTAGCTGCCAGGGTCGTAGGGACTGATGTGAGCGTTTAACAGCCACAGTTCATTGTCTTTCACCAGCCCGTAGGCGTCTTTAAGGTTAGCTTTGCCGTTGCGGACCGATTTCACTTCGGTGCCCGTTAACGCAATCCCCGCCTCGAACTTTTCCAGCAAAAAGTAGTTATGGCTGGCTGCCCGGTTCACGGCCGCATCGCGCTCACCTGAAGCCGTAGGAGCCCGTTTCGGAGATTTTTCAGGATTGGGTTGTGTCTGGTGCGTAAGTTGGCGTGCCATACGGAATCCGCCGGGCGTCCGGAATCTTTCATCCTAGCACAATGATTTTGTCGTTACGTGCGTACTCAAGCTGTGAAGAGTCAGACACTTAGCGATGTTATAATCCCCCTTTCATTCGGCCACTTTGCAGATTCATCCCCCGGACGACGAAAAACTTGCAAGATAGTGAATTCTGACCGTTCTAGCGGATGGATTGGCATGAGGATGGCGCGAACGAAGACCCAAGCACCCCAGGGGAAACGATGAGACGTCTGGTACGTCTGGCGGGACTCGCACTCGCCTTACTCGTATGCACACAAGGCTTCGCCGACGAGGCCAGTACCGCCTTTAAACGCGGGGCTAATGCCGAAGCGCAACATAAGTTCGTGGATGCGTACGACTCGTATAAGAAGGCTTGCGATCTAAAACCGAGCGACATTAAATATCAGGCTGCATGCACACGCATGCGTCTGTACGCTTCATCGCAGCTCCTGTTGCAGGGCGTCAATCTCCGCGACAAGGGCCAACTCGAAGAAGCTCGCGCCATGATTGCGCGTGCGACCGCCATCGATCCCGCCAACTTCTACGCTGCGCAGGAACTGAAGCGAACAGAGTTGATGATCGAAAGGCAGAAGTCGGGCACCCCAGCGGTGCCGCCCAGCCCGATTTCGAATCTGGCGCAAGAAGTGTCTCCTGCGGTCGAACTACATCCGATTTCGAATACGCCGATTACGCTGCGGATGACCGAGGACGCCAAGACCGTTTACACGACGATCGGCAAACTCGCCGGCCTCAATGTCCTATTCGATCCGGACTACACTTCGCGGCGCATCAGTATTGAATTGAATGGGGTGACGCTTTATCAGGCCCTGGAAATCGCTGCGTTGGAATCGAAGACCTTCTGGCGCCCGGTGACACCCAACACTATCTTTGTTGCCGCTGATACGCCCGCCAAGCGCAAGGAACTCGAGCAGAACGTCGTCAAGACGTTCTATCTCGGCAATGTTTCCAGCCCTAACGATCTTCAGGACGCGGTCAACACCATCCGCCAGATCCTGGATGTAAGCCGCATTCAGCAGATTGCTTCGCAGAGTGCGATCGTCGTACGCGGAACACCCGACCAGATTGCTATGGCGGAAAAGCTTCTTAACGACATCGATAAAGCGAAGCCTGAGGTTGTCGTTGAAGTGGCCGTTATGCAGGTGACGCGCGATAAGGTCAGAAATCTCGGTATCACTCCGCCTACCAGCGCAAGCATTGGGTTGCAATCGCCCACCACTACCACTACATCGACCAGCAGCACGTCTAGTAGTACGACTACCGGCAGTACAACGACAAACGGCTCGTTGACGCTGAACCAGCTTGCGAATTTGAACGCCAACTACTTCCAGGTCAGTATTCCGACGGCGAGTGTAACCGCCCTGATGACGGATAGCGATACCAAGATCATCCAGAAGCCGCAGATCCGCGCTCTCGATAATCAGAAGGCAACGCTTAAGATCGGCGACCGTATTCCCGTTGCGACCGGATCATTTCAGCCGGGCATCGGCGGCGTGGGCATTAACCCGCTGGTTAACACGCAGTTCCAGTACATCGATGTTGGCGTAAACATCGACATTACACCTCGCATTCATGCCAATCACGACGTAACGCTCAAGTTGACACTGGAGATTTCCAACGTCACCGGTCAGTCCTCGATTGGCGGCATCTCGCAGCCGATCATTGGACAGCGGCGCATTGAGCACGAGATTCGCCTGCACGATGGGGAAGTAAACCTATTGGGTGGAATTCTTGAGGATTCTGATACGCAATCGCTCAATGGTTATCCGGGATTAGCGAGAATCCCCATCCTGCGGTACTTCTTCGCGCAGAGCAACAAAGAACGTCGCGAGAACGAAATTGTGTTCGCGCTTGTGCCACACATTGTTCGGGCGCAGGATCTGTCGCAACTGAACAACACGGCAGTCGATGTAGGAACGGCCACGGCCATCGAGTTGCGTCATACGGCGCCATCGGCCCCGGTATCGCAGCCGCCGCTAGGCCAGCCATCGGCGACCCCAGCCCCAGCACAGCCAATGGGAAATGCACAGCCTGTTACGCCGGCAATTCCACAGCCCGCAGGGATTCAACCTGGTCCTACCCAGCCCCCTGTGCCTCCGGGAGCGCCGGTGCAGCCTGAGTCACAACAGCAACCTGTGCAGCCGCCCAATGGCGCCACGCCGCAAGCTCAACTCGCAACGGCGCCACCTGGTCAGGGAACACTGCAGGCAGGGAATGCGACGCTCAGCTTTGAGCCGCCTACCATTACGCAAGCCGCAAACTCCACGTTCATGGTGAACCTGAGTATGGGGAACGCCCAGAACGTGTTTTCAGTACCGGCTCAGATTTCCTACGACCCGAAGGTTTTGCAACTGGTCAACGTTTCTAATGGAGGTCTGCTGGGTAAGGATGGCCAGCCTGTTGCCCTGGTTCATCGTGACGATGCAGCCTCAGGCACTTTGCAAGTCACGGCTACACGGCCGCCTGGTTCCGGCGGTGTGAGTGGACAAGGTCCCGTATTCAGCCTGACGTTCATGGCGAAGGCCGCCGGGCAAACAACGTTGGCGGTCCGGCAGGTAAGTGCCCGCGATCCGAATATGCAACCTATACCGGTTGCTGGTGGTCAGGCCATGGTGACTGTGAAGTAGGTAGTTATGCGCGTGAGCAAAGCGGTTTTAAACGCGCAGATTTAGCGAGAAATCGACGGTCCGCCGGCTATGTACCCGGCGCAGACACGATAGAATGGAGGCATGATGTTTTACCGCCGGAGATGCATGTTGCCGGCCCTTGCCTCCCGCCGTTCTCAACGTGGTTTGACGTTGGTTGAGCTGATTGTGGCAATCACCATTATGGGGATTCTCGCAGTCGCTGCGATACCCATGGCCCGTCTGACCGTACGGCGCGAGAAAGAACGCGAATTGCGCCGCGATTTGTGGGAGATGCGCGACGCGATTGATCGATATAAGGATGCCGCTGATCGCGGTATGTTCCAGACTAAGCTGGGGACCGAAGGGTATCCGCCCGACCTTGATACGTTGGTCAAGGGCGTGGATGTTGGCGGCAAGAAAGTACGTTTTCTGCGCCATATTCCTGTTGACCCGATGACCGGCAAGGACGAGTGGGGAATGCGTTCTATGAACGACGACCCCGACAGCGACTCGTGGGGTGGCGAAAACGTGTTCGATGTTTACACTAAATCCGAGGGCACTGCCCTCGACGGCACGAAGTATAAGGATTGGTAGCAACACACGGCACGCCTTCAAGCGCGCCGCGAAGAGGAACGTAGAGAAAGGGGCTTTAGCCCGAGGATTTGACTTCAGATGACACGCACTCTTCAACTCGGGCAATTAAAACGCCGCCGTCAGCGCGGCTTTACCATCATCGAGTTGATGGTCGTGGTCAGTATTATCCTTATCCTGATCTCAACGGCGATCCCTATCTACCAGCAGTCAATTATCCGTGCCCGGGAATCGGTTCTGCGTCAGAACCTTTTCACACTCCGCTCTGTCATCGACCAGTATTCGATGGACAAGCAAAAGGCCCCGCAGTCCCTGCAGGACCTGGTTGATGCTGGCTATCTCAAACAGATTCCTATCGATCCCATGACGAACTCTCGTGATACATGGCAGACCGAGCAGGAAGATGTACTGGTGAGTGTGGACCAGGATCAGACGGGCATTACTGACGTGCACTCCGGCTCAGATACGGCGGGCAGCGACGGCGTCCCGTACTCGCAGTGGTAATTGAGCCACTCGAAATTCGAACAGAACTACAGCTCCCGTCGCCCTTCCATCGCTTTCAGGATTGTGACTTCGTCGGCGTACTCGATATCAGCGCCAGCCGGGATCCCAGTCGCGATCCGCGTCACTTTTACATTCGGCCGCTTTAGAACATTGGACAGGTAATGTGCTGTAGCTTCGCCTTCGACCGTGGGATTGGTCGCGAGGATGACCTCCTCAACATCGCCCGACTCAATCCGCTTTACCAGATTGGAAATTCGGAGATGCTCCGGTCCGACACCGTGCAGCGGTGAAAGTGTTCCATGAAGGACGTGGTAGACCCCGTTGAAATTCTTGCCCTTCTCGATGGCAGTGATGTTGGTTGGTTCTTCGACAACGCATACCAGTCGCTGGTTGCGCGTCGGGTTTGAACAGTAGGTACACGGATCGACATCCGTAATGTTGTTGCAGATAGAGCAGAGATGCAGCTTGGCTTTGCAATCGCGGATGGCATCCGCGAGCAGCTTTGCATCTTCATCCGGTGATCTTAGGATGTGAAACGCTAATCGCTGCGCCGATTTCGATCCCACTCCCGGCAGCTTTTTCAATTCGTCAATGAGTCGAGCCATCGGCTCGGCGAAGCGCGACATGAATCCTCAGAGTCCGGGAATATTCAGTCCGCCCAGCATCGACCCCATGCTGGACTGGAGTTCGTCATCAACCTTGCGCACGGCCGCATTCACGGCGGCGGTCACCAGGTCCTGCAGCATTTCGACATCTCCTGATTTCACCATCTCCGGTTCAATGGTCACCGACAGTACCTGTTTTTGGCCATTCATCTTTACCATCACGGACCCGCCGCCGGCCGAGCCTTCGACAATGGTCGATTGCAACTTTCTCTGCAGCTCTTCATATTTCTGCTTTGCTGCAGACATCATTTCTTGCAGTTGTTTGGGATTAAATCCGCCCATCATCTTTCCTTTGTGACAGCACCGACGTTCGCGTGTGTCATTACGACCGTCGTTATCGCCTCCGCTGATCCACCACGGTCCTGATCTCGGTTCCGAACTTCTCCTTCATCTTTTTCACGATTGGATCATTCAGAGCCCGGCTTCGCGCATCGGTTCCATCTCCCACCGGACGAGCAACGCTCGCTGTTCCGTTCCCGTTCCCTGTGCTCGCGATCAACTTCACACGAACCGGCTGGCCGCTGACCTCCGTGGCCGATTCGTTCAGCACCCGCTGCGCCTCACCCTTCAGAGCTGTATCGATCATGGCCTGCTTTGCGTTGACGCCGATCACGACTTCCGCTCCGTCGATCTTCCACTCGCCCATCTCCAGCCAATGTGCGATGATCTTCTGCCCGGTCCGTTCCATGGCGCTGAGAGTTGCGGTCTGGATTTTGGGCAGTGATAACTCGCCCGCGGATTGTGAAGACCGGTCGCCCTCAACCAGTGGATCTGCAATAGCTACTGCCGTTGCTACCGCGATGGCTGAAGTCCCCTCGACCACTGGAGCTGAACTCATATTCCCGCCGCGAGGTCCCGACTTCCGCGCCATATCCGACTCGAACGGTGAAGGTCCACGCGGACGCGCAGGCTCGGCAGAGGCAGATGTGCCGCTCGCGGGTGCGCGGCGTCCATAATCAGTTTGCGGAGATCGAGAGGCGCCAGTTGGCGCTGTTCCCGAAGCCGCTTTCGGCAGCGGTTCGTTGCTTAGAATCTGTTCCAGAGGAAGCAGTCGTTGCGCGTGTACCAGTTTTAGCAGACCCAACTCCAGATGGAATCGCTGCTCGTGCTTGTAACCAAGCTCGTTGTGCGTTCGCAGCATGATCTGGAGAAACCGCGTCAGATCTTCTTCCGTGAACTTATCGGCCACGCGGCCAACCCGCTCGGCTTCGTCCTGTGAAATCTGCAGCAGGGAACTGTTCTGCCCCGCGACTTTCGCGACAATCGCGTTGCGAAGGAATCGCACCATTTGGCGCGCAAAGTGCGTCGGGTTATGTCCTTCGACCATCAGCCGATCGACCAGTTCCAGCACTTCCTGGCTCGAATTGCGTTCCACTGCGCCCAGCATGTCTTCCAGGATGTCCGACGAAACTGCGCCCACAAGTCCGCGCACATCCGTAGCGCTCAGTCGGCCTGTTGTCGTCGCGATCGCCTGGTCCATGATCGACAGCGCGTCGCGCATCGATCCGTCACCGGCTTCGGCCAACAGTGCCAGCGCATTATCGTCGGCTTCGATTTTCTCTGCTTGAGCAATCGACTTCAGTTGCTTAACGATCTCGTCAAAACGAACTGCGTGAAAGGAGAAGTGCTGGCACCGCGACCGGATCGTTTGCGGGATATCCTCCGGCTCTGTCGTTGCCATCATGAAGATGACGTGCCCTGGGGGTTCTTCCAGCGTCTTCAGCAACGCATTGAACGCCGCATCGGTGATCTGGTGCGCTTCGTCGAGAATCCATATCTTGTACCGGTCGCGCGCGGGACGGTACCGTGCCGCTTCGCGCAACTCGCGCACTTCATCGATGCCGCGGTTAGTCGCGGCGTCGATTTCAATCACGTCCACCGAATTGCCCTGCCGGATTTCCACACACGAATCGCAGACACCGCATGGCTCAGGCACCGGGTGATCAGTCGAACGGCAATTCAGTGCCATTGCCAGGATTCGTGCAATCGTCGTTTTGCCGATCCCTCGATGTCCGCTGAAGATGTACCCGTGCGCAATACGATTTTGCTCAATGGCATTCTTGAGCGTGCGGGTAACGTGGTCCTGCCCAATGACATCGGAGAACTTCTGTGGCCGGTATTTGCGGGCGAGAACCTGGTAGCTCATCGGAAAGTCGATTATAAACGGAGCAGACGGCCATCGCAGTCAGCATTCAGCCATTCTGCAACTATCACGAGCCGTACTCCGTCCATCGAAGAGAATTGGACCGCGATGATGATTGTGGAAAAGTGGGGAGATTAGGCGCTACCAGGAACGGTCGAGAATAGACAGAAAAGAAAAAAGACCAGAGCTGGCCGCTCTGGTCTTTTTTCTTAATTGCAATCGAACTAGCGGCTGACCTTGCGACGAGCTACGCCGGCCAAGCCAAGCAAACCGGTCGCGAACAGGATCATGCTGCTCGGTTCGGGAGTTCCCACGTTTCCGCTATACAGCGTGAACGATTCTCCGCCCAATCCGCAGTCGCCCTGGTTCTGTCCACCCACAGCAAAGTTGCAGACCGCCGGGCCACCGTTGGCATTCGGGAGGTCCCAACCGTCAAACTGCTCGCCGAAGCTGTCGTTCGCATTGCCCAGCGTTAGCCAGTACGTGTTGCCAGCGGTCAACGACCCGCCGTTCATACCGGTGATGTGGATCGTATAAACGTCGAATCCAAAACCATTGCTCGTCACAAAATCAGACGTGAAATTGGTAACGGTGCCCGTGCCCAAGTCGCCGGCAAAAGCCGAGGTACCCAGCCACCAGGTCACGGTCGTCAATGTGCTGCCGCTCGGAACCCAAACGCCGAAGTCCAGCGCGGTAGCATTGCCGCCGCCCGTCGCGACGAATCCGTTCGAAATTGATTGGCTGAACGGACCTGGATTCGGACCGTCAATGAAAAACCCGTTGTCCAACCCGTCCGTTGCACCGTCATCGAAGATAACGCCTGCAAAGGCCGGAGCGCTCATAACCAGAAGCGCTAATGTGAGACACAACACTGTGAACCGCAACTTCATTCTGTCCTCCTTGAAGATGAAAAAGCCGATTTTGTGGAATAAGAGAGTGGCCCTAACAACGGAGTCCCAGAACAACCGCACCAAGAGATGCAATTTTATTGCCGTCGTAACTTCATTAAAACGGGCGTTAAATTAGTTTCCGGTGTGCAGACATTTGCGACAGTGTCCAGATCATTTCCCT
>CAYWSM010000337.1:0-27555 GCA_964460935.1 uncultured Terriglobales bacterium
GGTGAGCGGCACTCGTATTCGCCTTTCATCTGCTTCACCACCAGTTCGGAATCAGAAAAAACGTGCAGCGACTTGGCTTCGTGCTGAAGAGCGTGCTGGAGGGCTTCGAGGAGGGCGACGTATTCGGCGACATTGTTGTCCTGATGGCCGATCCACTTAGCGATTTTTACGCGCTCGCCGCCTGGTTTTTCGATTACGACGCCAATGCCCGAAGGTCCCGGGCTGCCATGACATCCGCCATCGACGTACGCAATAAAACAGGACATCAATGTTCCTATGCACACAATGAAGCAAATGCCTGTGCAAGGTCAAGAGATTCGTTTGGTGCGGCTTGAGGTTTGTTTCTTGTGCAAATTTGTGTGCAGAAACAGGCCGAAATTCAGCAGCTTAGAAATGGAATCTTTAATTTTCAATGAATTGCACAGAAAGTTGTGATCTGCAAAAAAAAGTCTGAATTGCACCATTCTTGGGTGTTGACATTTGTAAACGAGAAGTTAGTATCACGTTCGTCGACGGTTGAAAGGGTTAGCGAAATTAAAACGTTGCTGATCCGAAGTAAACTGAGTGATTAGCTAGGCCGGGCGACCGGCAGAGCTTCCGGACCCGAAAAAACCGACGGTTTTGCGAGAAATCCGCCGGGGTCAGGAACCGCGAAAGCGGTGATCGCATCAAGGGCTGTGACGGTGCATGCGTCCACGTCGTCGGCTCCCTCGCAGGAGCAGACGGCTAGAGCATAACCAATGTCACAGCCTTTTCCATTTTTCAGTAGTGAGTTTCGAGTACCGAGTATCGAGTAATACCCGCCCATTCAACCTTCCTCGGAGTCATCCGATCGCCTGATCTTCAGATTCTCGGACTTGCCGCTTCTCTTGTGCATCTCACTCCTGTGTTGCCAGACTCGCTCCCAGATGAATCTGCGCGTATAAATATTGGGACAGGAGACACGCGATGCCAGACACTCCGAAGGTTCCTCCCGTGACGCCGACCAATCCGCCCAGGAAAAAAGTAGAGGAACCGCTCGACCCGGCGCATGTGCCAATGTCGGAGGAGTTCGATCGGGCAAAGTGGACCTTGCCGCCGCTCGGGATCGTGCTTATCGGAATCGCGATCGTCGCTGTTGTGGGGGCTTTGCTGGTTTACACCAATCGGGCTAAACCGGTAGCCGTAGGCGGGATTAACAACATTGCTTCGGTGCAGCTTCCGGACAACACGGTCATGACGGCGGTGCAGTTGAGCATCAGCAATGCGACGCCCAAGCAATGGTTTATCCAGAACATCAAGGCGACGGTGAAAACGGAGCAGGGCGAGTGGACCGACGATTCCGCTGCGACTGCCGTTGATTCGCAACGCTACTTTCAGGCGTTCCCGGCGCTGGGAAATGTGGGAACACAGGTGCTGAAGTTCGACCAGAAACTGGCTCCCGGACAACAGGAGACAGGAACCGTCGTATTCAGTTTCCCGATCACTAAAGAGCAGTTCGACCAGAGAAAGTCGCTGACGATTACTATCCAACCGTTTGATAACTTGCCGGTTACGTTTACGAAATAGTTTCGAGATTCAGGTTTCAGGTTTCGAGTTTCGAGTTGCGGAGTTTCGCTCCGCTCGACGAGCTTGGAAGCCTATCTCCACACTATGCAGTTCATTGGCTAATGAGGAAGCACGAGTGGGTCTTGATCACGACCCAGATTTTCATGTCGCGCGTGAGATTCAGCGACTGAACGGCTGAGGGCGTGACGAAGACTTCCATCTCCGTACCTTGGCAGGTCACAAGCACGCTCACGACCGCATCGCGTTGTTTCATCCCCAGAATGCGTCCCGGAATGATATTGCGTGCGCTCAACCCTTGCGGTGGCGCGACGGCGAGCAGGATGTCGTGAGCGCTCACGCCAACTCGAACTTGATCGCCAGGTTTAGCACGTCCAAGCGGCACCTCAAGATCAATTTGCCCGGTGCGGAAGGTCATGGTTCCGTGCTGCTCGTGAATCGATGTGATCGAACCTTCGAAGATGTTCTCGAGGGAGCTCCACTCGGCAACAGCTTCGTGCTGCAGTCCTCCCAGCACCTCGCGGGGAGTTCCCTGTCCGACTACCCGCCCGTTTTCAATCGCGATGACCCGATGCGCCATGGCAAACACTTCTTCGCGGTTATGAGTGACATACAAAACGGGAATTCCCCGGTCGGCGATCCAGGTGCGGAGGTCATCCATGATGTGCGACTTGGTGCCGGGATCGAGTGCGGAAAGAGGTTCGTCGAGAAGCAGCGTGCGGGGTTCAGTGACCAGGGCTCGAGCGAGCGCAACGCGTTGTTGCTCGCCGCCAGAAAGATCGCGTGGACGGCGAGAAAGAGTGCCTGCAATTCGAAATGCATCAGCGATGGTTTTTATTCTGGCGGAGCGCTCGCCCGAATCGTCGCTGTTTAGCCCATAGGCAATGTTCTGCTCTGCACTCATGTGAGGGAACAGTGCGAGGTTCTGGAAGACAAATCCGATTCGGCGATCCGGTGGGGGAACATCGATTTTTTTGACCGAATCGTACAACACGTCATTGACGATGCGGACGTGTCCGCTGTCGGGCTTCATCAGTCCGGCAATAGATCGCAATAGCGTGCTCTTCCCTGCTCCTGATGCGCCGAACAGTATCGTGATGCCAATATCGCATTCCAGCGAGGCAGCCAGATCGAAAGTATCGAACCGCTTTTTGATGCTAGCCAGGAAGGGTACCTTCGGTCCTCCGCTCATCGTCCAGCCACCGACCAAATCTTGCGGTTGAGACCATAAACGAGCGCCAGCACCACAAATGAAAACGCCAGCAGGACCAAGGCCGTGTGGTTCGCGGCAGCGTATTCGCCGCTTTGCACGCGGTCGTAAATGTCGATGGAAATAGTTCGCGTGATGCCGGGGATGTTGCCGCCGATCATCAGCACGACGCCGAATTCACCGACGGTGTGCGCAAAGCTCAATACCGTGCCCGTAATCACGCCGGGAATCGAGAGCGGCATCACAATCCGCCAGAAGGTTCGCCAGCGCGAGGCGCCGAGGATTGAAGAAGCAGCTAGCAGATTGTCATCGACGGCAGCGAACGATGCTGCAAACGGCTGCACGGCGAATGGAAAGCTGTACAGGATCGACCCGACGACAAGTCCGGCGAACGAGAAGGCGAGTGGATGTCCGGTCAGGGATTGCCACCAGCGCCCGACCGGCGACTGCGATCCGAAAGCAACAAGAAGATAGAAGCCGAGAACAGTGGGCGGAAGGATCAGCGGCAGCGCTACCAAAGCTTCGACAAGGAACTTGCCCCGCCAGCGGGAAAAGGTGATCCAATACGCCACCGGCAGGCCGACCAGCAACAGCACGCCGGCGACAATGAGCGCCAGTTCGAGCGTTAATTGCATGGCTTGCCAATCGATCATGAGGAACAATCTATCCTTCGGGTGACCATAACACTGAACCCGGACCTACAGAGTTACCTTGCCGGAAACACGAAATTCTAAATGCAATGAGGGTGACTCAGATCGTTTATGTTACGAGTAGAATAGGACCACACAGGGGCGCCACGGGTTTGTGATCCGTGGCGCTTCGCTTTTGGGAGCGCTATGAAGACGAAAGTTGCCGTTGCATTCGCAATGCTGATGCTGGTGGTATCGGCGTTCTGGGCACAGACGCACCAGCCAGAAAAGCCAGTTGCTGCGCCTCCTGCCTTAGGGGTCGTCTGCGGTCTGGACCGCTCGGACATGCAAGACGAACTTAAAGATCTCGGCGTCTATACGGTACGCATGCAGAGCCGAATCGTCATGGTCCGTAACTCGGCGGGCATTGTTGAAAACCCACAGCTACGGAACGCTTTGCAGGTGGACGCGGACATGTGGCAGGACGAACTCGACCATCTGAAACAACGGATGACCCGGTTACAGGCCGCAATCGATCGCTGCGAGGCGAGGGAGAAGATCAATCAAAGTACGAAATAAGATGGACGAAGTCGGCCTCTGAAGACAGACCAATCGAAAACCCAAGTCCCTAGTTAGTCCAACCGGCTACGACGGTGTTCAGCCCTTCAGCTTGGCGAGCAGGTCCTGCGGATGCACCGGCTTCGCGAGAATTTCAAATTCATGGCCCTGTGCCCGCGCGGTCTCGAGCAGATCGGCGGTAGCGGCTTGTCCGGAGAAGAGAAGGATCTTGCAGCCGGGCAAGAACTTGCGGATGTTGATAGCCGCCTCGATGCCGTTCATATCGGGCATAATGACATCGCTGATCACGAGGTCCGGGCGAACCGATCTTGCACGCTCGACCGCAGCCGTGCCGGTGTAGACCGCAGCCGCGTCGAACCCGTGCTGGTTAAGAATGATCGCCAGCGTATCGGCGATTACGCGCTCGTCGTCTACGACTAACACCTTTGGTTTCGTCTGGTTACTAATCATCGCTGCTTGCTCGGAGTAGGATGCAGATTTTGCCCGAAGAGCAACTCGGAACTCTACCCCACGGAATTATAAAGGATGTATCTCACTGGTGGTGATGAGCGCCCAGAGAGTGGTGCGAACTGGACGCGGTTCCTGTCGAAGGCGAAGTTCAGGGGCGCCCCTGCAGAGAGAACGCCCATCCTCGTGATAAAGCTTGGCCCTATTCAGCGGCCGATTTTGCCTTCGGCTTCCAGCGAAGAATCGGCTGGCGGGCGGCCCGAACCTCATCCAGACGCGACACCCGTGTCGTGTGTGGCGCAGTCAGGATGATTTCGGGATTTTCCTCGGCTTCCTGGGCAATTGACTTCATCGCGTCGATGAAGAGGTCCAACTCTTCCTTCGATTCGCTCTCGGTCGGCTCGATCATGAGCGCACCGGGAACGATCAGCGGGAACGAGACCGTGTACGGGTGGAAGCCGTAGTCAATCAAACGTTTGGCGATGTCGCCAGTCCTGATGCCTTTTTTCTGCTGAATGCGGTCGTTGAAAACGACCTCGTGCAAGCTCGACGTTTTGTAGGGAAGCTCGTAGATGCCTTCCAGCTTCTTGCGGATGTAGTTCGCGTTCAGCACAGCGTCTTCCGTGGTCTGGCGCAGGCCATCGGGGCCGTTAGCGAGGATGTAAGCCAAGGCGCGAACGTGCATGCCGAAGTTGCCGTAAAAGGCGCGAACGCGTCCGATGGACTGCGGACGGTTGTAGTCGAACGCAAGCGAACCGTCAGACTTCTTCACGACTACAGGCGTGGGCAGGAACGGTTCGAGGGTCTTCTTCACGGCAACGGGGCCCGAGCCGGGACCACCTCCACCATGGGGCGTCGAAAACGTCTTATGCAGGTTAAGGTGCATGACATCGACGCCGTTGTGGCCGGGCTGGGTCTTCCCGACAAGGGCGTTCATGTTTGCGCCGTCCATATAAAGGAGAGCGCCCTTGCGATGCAGGATTTCTGCGACCTTGTGGATGTCGCTCTCGTACACGCCGATGGTGCTCGGGTTGGTAAGCATGAGCGCCGCGACATCTTCGGTCACCTGCGCTTCGAGCGCCGCCAGATCGACCATTCCCTTATCGTTCGACTTCAGGTTCTCGACCGCATAGCCAGCGATAGCGGCGGTGGCCGGGTTTGTGCCGTGGGCCGAGTCGGGGATGAGAATTTTCTTGCGTGGATTGCCCTGCGACTCGAGATAGGCGCGGACCATCAGGATGCCTGTGAGTTCGCCGTGTGCTCCCGCAGCGGGCTGGAGCGTGATGGCGTCGAGACCCGTGATTTCGAGAAGGCATTCGCTCAGAAGCTGCAGGACCTTCATCGCGCCTTGCGAGAGCTTCTCGGGCTGATACGGGTGCGCGTTGGCGAGTCCTTCGCGGCGGACGGCGGCTTCGTTAACGCGAGCGTTATACTTCATGGTGCAGGAGCCGAGAGGATACGGGCCGGTATCGACGCCGTAGTTCCATGTCGAGATACGGGTGAAATGGCGGACAATCTCGATTTCACTGACCTCGGGAAGCGCAGGAGCATCCTTGCGCTCCGTGTTGCCGAGGAGCTTGGAGGCGTTTACTTCGGGAACGTCAAGCGGCGGCAGTTTGTACGCTTTCTTGCCGGGCGACGATTTTTCGAAGATCAAGCCCTCGTTCTGGTTGACGTGTGTCGTAGCTTTCTTAATGTCCGCGTTGCTCACCGCGACACCTCCTTCGCGGCGGCATCAATCTGCTCGCGCGAGTTCATTTCGGTTACGCACCAGAGCGACGCGTTGCCGAGTTCGGGATAGAACTTCTTGAGCGGGAATCCGCCGATGATCTTCTTGTCTAACAAGGTGTTATTGATCGCGTAGGGATCGTGGTTGGTCTGAACGACGAATTCGTTGAATCGCGGAGCACCCTGGAACAGCACCTTGGCATTCTTGCCGAAAGCTTCGGTGGCATACGCAGCTTTGGCAAGGTTGTGCTCAGCGAGTTCGCGGATGCCGTCGCGTCCGTAGACGGTCATGAAGATTGTCGCCATCAGCGCGATGAGGGCCTGGTTGGTGCAGATGTTGGAAGTCGCCTTCTCTCGGCGAATGTGTTGCTCGCGCGTGGAGAGCGTGAGGACGAATCCACGCTTGCCGTTCTTGTCCACAGTTTCGCCGACGAGGCGTCCGGGAATCTGACGAACGAACTTTTCCTTCGTGGCGATCACGCCGGCATAGGGGCCACCGTATCCGAGAGGAACACCGAAGGACTGTGCTTCCATGGCAACAATGTCGGCTTCCGCGGGAGGCTTTACGATTCCGAGCGAAATGGCTTCGGAGATCGCGACCGCCAGCAAAGCGCCCTTGCTATGCGCGATTTCGGCGATCGCCGCGACGTCTTCGATGGTCCCGAAGAAGTTGGGCGACTGGACGAGCACGCAACTGGTCTGGTCGGTGACAGCCTTCTCCAGTTCGGCCAAATCCACGCGACCGTTTTCGCCGAAGTTGACGGGCTTGATCGGAATGCCCTGGTATTTGCCATAGGTGGCGAGAACTTCGCGGTACTCGGGATGCACGTTGCGGGCAACGATGCACTCGCGGCGTCCGGTCACGCGCTCGGCCATCATCACCGCTTCGGTCGCCGCCGTGGAACCGTCGTACATGGAGGCGTTCGCGACTTCCATGCCGGTGAGTTCGCAGATCATCGTCTGGAACTCGAAGATCGCCTGGAGCGTTCCCTGCGAGATTTCGGCCTGGTATGGCGTGTAGGCGGTGAAGAATTCGCCACGCGAGATCAGCGAATCAATCACGACCGGGCGATAGTGGTTATAGGCTCCCGCCCCGAGGAACGAAGCGTAGCCCTTGCCGTTTTCGTCGCCGCGCTGGCGGAAGTAGTCGAGGATCTCGGATTCCGCCATCTGGCGCGGAACTTTGAGATCGCTCTTTACGCGCGCATTCGGCGGGATGGGCGCGAAGAGATCGTCAATCGATTTGACGCCGATCTCGCGCAGCATGATTTCGCGGTCACTAGGAGATTTTGGAAGATAGCGCATTAGGAAAGTTCCGTTCGCCACACCAAGCCCCGCCGCTACAGAAGGGTTCATGGGTGATGGCGTAACTTTTGATTGTAAATGGTGGAGCGCGGCTGCGTAAGTGGGCCTGCAGGATTGACGCAATTGTTGAGCAAAATGCAAAAACGGGCAGGATGCGCCGCGTTAATTCGGAAATTGGAGCTGATGTTGTAGTCTCTAGGGCCATGATCAGATTTGGAATCGTAGGATTTGGGCTGCACGCGGTAAAGCGGATGATGCCGGCGTTTACGGCATCGAAGAAGTGCACGGTGACGGCGCTTTCGCGGCGGGATCCGGTGAAGGCGGCGGAATCGGCGCGTCAGTTCAAAATCCCGCATGCATTCACTTCGGTTGATGAACTCTGCAACCACCCCGACGTGGATGCGGTATTCGTGACCAGCCCGAATTCCCTGCACCTGAATGACGTGCTGGCGGCGGTGCGAACCCGCAAGCCCGTGCTGTGCGAAAAGCCGCTGGCGATGAACGCCGCCGAGTGCCGCCAAATGGTAGAGACGGCGCGGAACGCGAACGTTCTGTTCGGCGTGGCTCATGTGTTCCGCTTTGAGGAGACGACGGCGAAGTTCCGGGAGTTGCTGGCTTCCGGCAATTTGGGTAAGGCGGTGTTTGCGCGATCGGAGTTCTGTTTCCGGGCGGGAGAGAACCATCCGCGAAAATGGTTGCGGGACAAGACTGTGGCGGGCGCGGGCCCGCTGTTCGACATTGGCGTACATTGCATCGACACGTTGCGATTCGTGCTGCAGGACGAGGTGGCTCGGGTAAGTGCCCGCGCAGTTCCGGAACCGGCGCCATCAACGATCGAAGCCTCAACCGCGATGGTCCTGGAGTTTTCGCACGGAACTTTGGCCAACGTGTCAGTTTCGTACGCGGCGGAGTACCGGACGCCTTTCGAACTCGTTGGAGAGTTCGGGACGGTGCGCGCTGAGGATGCATTGACGGTCGAGCATCCGGTCGAGGTGGAAACCCGGATAAAGGCAAAAGATGGAAAGCGAGAAAAGCTTTCTAACCACCTGGCATACATCAAGCAGGTGGACGCGTTTGCCGATGCAATTGAAGGCAAGGCGCAATTCCCATGCAGTGGCGAGGATGGCTGGCAGAACCAGGAAATCCTTGACGCGGCCCTGCGCAGCATCCAAAGCGGACGGACAGAGGACGTGCCCCGCGTCCGCTAACGTTTCGTCGACATTGCCTGTGCGATGGCTTTCTCCGCCAGACCGGCCATGATGCGATAGCCCGTGTCGTTCGGGTGCAGTCCATCTTCCGCGAGATCCCGCCTCAGGAAACCCTTATCGTCGAGCATGTGCGAGTAGTAGTCGAGATACACATTGCCATGTTCCTGAGCGTAATTCTTCATCCACGTATTCAGGGTGCGGATCTTGTCCATGGAACGCTCGGCGAAGAAACGCTTCGAGGCTGGGGTGTAATCGTTAATTGGCGTGACGGAGGAAAAGACCACGGCGATGTGGTTGGCGCGAGCGATATCGGCCATTGACGCGTAGTTGTTCTCGATCTCCTGGATTGAGAGAGGTCCGGTGTTACCGGCGATATCGTTGGTGCCGGCGAGGATTACGACGACGCGCGGCTTAAGCGCGACAACGTCTTGATAGAAGCGCAGGAGCATCTGCGGCGTGGTCTGTGCGCTGATGCCGCGATTAACGTACGGCTTATCTCCAAAGTACTTCTCCAAGTTCCATGCATCGGTGATTGAATCGCCTATAAAAACCACGCGCGGTTCGTTCGGCTTTGCCGGCGAAAGGCTGAGGTCCGCCTGGCGATCGCGCGAAAGGTTAGGCCAGTCCTGCAGCCACCGCTCCATCATCTGCGAGCGCTTGGCGCAATTCTCCGGAGTGTCGGGCGGAAGCGCCTGCAGAACAACTTGTGAAGAAGCGAGCGTTGCAAACAAGAAGATCAGGAGAGTAGCGAGAAGACTGTTCCGCATGCTGAATTTATACCACCAGAGAGCAATGTAGATCGGAGATGCAATGGGGTTTTGCAGTCGATGACGATGTAACGCGGTTGATGATTTGACCCTGCTGAGTACGACTGTTAGTATCGAACTGCGGGGTGGAGCAGCCTGGTAGCTCGTTGGGCTCATAACCCAAAGGTCGCTGGTTCAAATCCAGCCCCCGCAACCAAACCGCACTCCACAATTGAGCCAAGCTCCTTCTGGATTCTGTTTCTTGCTTTCCGATAAGGTCAGTCGACTTCAGTTCTCTCCCCAGGCCGGGCCTTTTTATGCTTCCCAATCCCGAACCCCTCTGCGCATGCCTGCGCGAACTGAAAGGAATTGCTTACGCGATGGAGGAAGTAAAAGCGATACGAACCGCTTTTCCCCATCGCGGGTGACCAGAATAAATGTCGTTGAAGAGAATCGTAGAAGGGAGACGACGGCCTATTCCACGCTCTTTGAGGCGGACTATCTCAATTGGCCTATTCCCTCTACGCGCCGACTGCGGGTGAAACCTGCCGTCTTCCCTGTACCCATAGCTCGCACATGAGCGCGAGTAACTTGAATGGTTGAGGTCTTACTACAGAGATAGAAAAGCTGTGCCCTGCGGGAGACGCGATTTTTCTCTGACGCGCCCGCCGACACTTTCATCTTCAATCGGGCATGCATGCGAAGTGGGAAATCAGACCGGTAAGCGATTGCTTATTGGTCAGGACAGTACCCTCGGCAGTCGGGCAAGAGTGGCAGTGTGTTCCAGCGGCGTGTTACGCGTTCGGCGTCCGTTGCGTTTACGCAAGCGCTAGTCGCCAGCCGTGGGTTATTCGCTTGCTGTTGAGCCGGCTGCCGGTGTTGCCTGTCCCCGCCGTACCCTATTCCACCCGCCAAATCTTGATCGGTGAACAAAAATCGGCACGAACCGGTGCGGAAACATACTTTCCGCATCGAGCACTGGCACTTATGGTGCACCGTTGGGAGATCCTGGGGACAAAAACAGGTATGGGAATTCCTTGGCGAAACCTGGGATTTTTTCCGTCCAAACCCGCAAAACCGGAAATCCTGTCCCCGCAATACACCTGAAACCACTTGGCCCCCGCGGAGCGTCGCTGGATAGGCAAGCCCGATCATTTCATATCTGAAATTAAGAAAATACTTCTTGACAACGAGCGGGCATGGTAGATATTAACACGTATCGTGATTGAATCTAACATCACCAAATCTGCCGCTCTTTCGGTCCAGGACCGCCGTAATCAGATTCTGCTCTTCCTGAAGGAAAAGGGGACAGCCTCCATCGCGGAAATGGCCGGACAATTCGCGGTTTCGGAAATGACAGTGCGGCGGGCGCTCCAAAAGCTTGTGGAGTCGGGCCTGATTATACGCACACCGGGCGGGGCGATGTTGGTGCCTTCAGGTTCGATGGAGAAGAGTTTCGTCGAACGCTCGTCAAGGATGGCGACCGCCAAAGATGCCATTGGCCGCGAGGCTGCCAAGCTCGTTCAGGACGGCGAGACTGTATTGCTGGATTCCGGAACCACGACTCGATATGTTGCGCGATATCTCGCAGTCAGGAACGACATCACCGTTGTGACCACGTCGCTGGCGGTGCTGGAGGAACTGGCGGGGAGCGGGGGCATTCGCGTCAGGCTCACCGGTGGCGAGTATCGACACAGCAGCCACGATCTTTTCGGTAACGCGGTTGTGGACACGTTGAGCGGCATTTATGCCGACAAAGTTTTTTTTGGAGCGGCGGCGCTCTCGTTTCAAAAAGGGGTCATGAACTTCGATGCCGAGATGCCGCGCGTGTTCCTGCGCTCCGGGCGTGAACGAATTCTCGTCATCGACAGCAGCAAAATCGGAAACGAGGCGGTATATCGGCTCTGCGCAATTGAAAAATGCGACATCGTGATTACCGATAAGGGGGTCAAAGCGCCAGATTTGGCGCGTCTTCGGAAACTCACGAGCGTTTTGGTTGCAGAGTAAGCCAAGCATTTATGGGCCACTGCGCTGTTTCAAGAGAGCGATAAAGGGAGAGAGTCATGAAACGCTCATTGCTAGTTGCCGCGCTAGTACTCGCCATTTTTCTTTGTTGCGGGGCGATCAATTCAGCCGCACAGTACCGCGGCAGCCTTCAGGGCACTGTAACCGACGCACAGGGCGCGGTGGTTGCTGGCGCGACTGTCATGCTGACCGACAAGGAAACCAATCGAACCCTGACTTCACAGACCAATGAAGCCGGTGTCTACAGCATTAGCGGATTGCCTCCAAGCCGATATAACTTGACCGTCGAGAAGAGCGGGTTCAAGAAAAAGATCCTAGAGGATGTTGGCATTGTCTCGGAGCAGCCCAATGCGGTGAATGTGGTACTTGAAATCGGTGCGGTCATGGAAGTTGTGACTGTGAACGCCAATACCGCGCCGTTGCTCGATACCGAGACAGCGACGATCAGCTCCACCGTAACCGCTCAGGAACTTCAGTCCCTACCTGCCTACGGACGCGACCCAATGCAGTTACTCCAATTGGCACAGGGAGCTTTCGCCGATGGATCACAGGCGGCTGGCGGCGGCACGAACAATTTACCATCCAGAAACGGTCCCGGAAAGGCTTACCTTGCTTCGGGCTGCTGCGCTATTCATCGGACTGCTCGGAGTTACGCTGATGTCTATGAGTGACTGGCGACAGGCTTCCTTCGGAGAAATGCGCTATCTCGAAGGCAATTTGCTGATTGTCGTTGGATGCTTAGGCTCGGCTTTCTACAACGTTTACTGCAAAGGATTGATGCAGCGCTTTTCTGAAATTGAGATCCTTATCTTTAGTTATGTGACGGCCTGCGTAGCCAGTTTGCCGCTGCTGGTGTGGATGGAACCGTTCTCGTTTCGCAGTTTCCAAACCTTCGACTGGCGCAGTTGGACGGCTTTTGGGTTTCTTGCATTGTTCATGTATGGAGCATCCATGCTGCTCTTCTTTGCGGCCCTAAAGCACCTGGATGTCACCGCCGCATCAGCTTCTCTGTACCTCGTGCCTGTATTCGGAGTGTTGCTCGCCATGTTTCTGCTTGGCGAGAGACTAACGCTCTCCGCGATTGCTGGAGCAGGCATTGTCTTGGTCGCCACGGCTTTGATTACAAAATACGACGTAAGTTACTGAGCCAGCTGCAGAACCTCGCAGATACCGCAGGTGCCGCTGGAACACCCGGCGATGAAGCGCCCTCCCCTGTTTATTCATTCATAAGCGTCGTCCCAAGCCGAACAAGGACGACTGACATTGGCTCCTACCCTTCTGAACCACAAGTCGTACAGATCTGGAGGGCACCTTGCGGTGGGACTTCGCCGACGACTAGGTGCCAGGATCGACTAACGAAAAAGTTATTAATTGATATATTTCTACGTCTATTCTTCGCCTTTTTTCGGCGCCGAAATGTCCTTCAATTCCTGCACGTTCGGATGTTTGCAGGCTGTGAATAAAATTTGTAAGTTATTGAAAAGACAATATCCGTATGGAGTCTTGTAGACCCCCGCTACCAAACCGCACTCCACAGTTGAGCCAAGCTCCTGTTTACGTTACTACTTGTAACCATTGCAATACAAGTCGGAGTCATTACGACTTCTGACATATTCTGGCGAAGTTCCCAGCACGGTGTGCAGCCGCAGGATCTTTCCCGGGAACAGCACCAGCAAATTTGCAATCTTGGCAACAGCGAACTTGCGCAGAATATGAGCATCGATATCGATGGGCTTGTAATCGTCGAGCTTCGTTGAAAGCTGATTCAACTCACGTTCAGCATCGGCGATTGCTTTGCGCACGGTCTTTCCCGGCCTTGGCGAATCGAATAGAGATCCCCGCGAAACGTCCGTGGTGATCATGGTAACCTACAGCCAATTCCATGCGGCCTGAGATCTTAGAAGCGATCGAACTGCTTCGGACGCGCGATTCCAAGAGTGCTGATCGTGTACTCGAACTGATTCAGCAGACAGTGTTCTCCTTCAGCATGAAGGTCTGTGGGCACCGAGAAGACGCCGAGGATACAAGCCAGGAAGTACTCTTTAAGGCGATAGAAAATTTACCCAAACTCACAGACCCGGGTGGGCTTACGACCTGGCTCTACACCGTGGCAAAGAACGCTTGCCTGATGCGCAGGCGGAAGGCAAAATCCGCGCCGCATGAAACACTCTCTCTTGACGAATTGATGCCAGACCGTGAGGAACTAGAAGGCCTGGAGCAATCAGTTCCGGATTCACCTGAGCATTCCGTCCTACGAGAAGAAGAGGCGGAACGGGTCCGCCAAGCTGTGCTTCGTATCCCGCCACAGTATCGCCTGATTCTTGTCTTGCATGACATGGAAGAGCTTTCGACAGACGAAGTTGCGCGCATTACCGGACTGACGGAAAACACAATCCGCGTGCGCCTGCATCGTGCGCGTTTGTTTGTTCGGAAGGAATTGTCAGAGAGCCGAAAGGCAGAAGCCGGTTCTTCAAAGGTGCGCAAGTCTCATTCCAAGAATCCCGTAAACGAGCGGCCGCAGAGCTGCCGCGAAATGTTTGCCGCGCTTTCTGACTACCTCGATCAACGACTTGCCGATTCATTGTGCGCCGAGTTGGAGAAGCACATGTCAGGGTGTGTACCCTGCCAGGCGTTCGTGCAGGACCTTAAGCAGACAATCCGTGAGATAAAGACCTATAAGTCTGAATCGATTAACAGCCATGCCGCTGCAGCAATTCGCCGTGTCGTTCTTCAGAAGTACGAATCCGCCCTGAAACGCTCAAAGTCCGTCTCCCAGCAATAATCATCTCTTCTCCAAGCTGTTCTCGCATCAAGCGTCAAAAAATTTCTCCGCAGTTACTGTAATGAATTCCGCTCCGATGCATTTCATCGTTATGGCGGCCAAACCGCCGGAGTTATGACGATGATTGAAGCCAAAGTCACTCTTACACAGCCACTTAGTAATAAACGTCAGTTTGTCGCCCGTACAGGAGGCGGTCATCACTTCCTGATCGATGACAAAGACGGAGCAACCGGACCGAAACCGATCGAACTGGTTGCTGCGGGGCTTGCCGGATGTACCGCGTTCGACGTCATTTCGATTCTGCGAAAAAAGCGAATGTACGTCACCGACTATGAAGTGCAGATCGAGGCCGATCAGGCTCCGCAACCGCCCGCAGTGTTTGAGAAGGTGCGCTTGCATCACGTGGTGAGCGGCGTGGATATCGATCGCAAAGCCGTAAAAGATGCTATCCGCCTCTCGGAAGAGAAATACTGCAGCGTCGGGGCAATGATCCACAAAACGGCCGAGTTCGATACCACCTTCGAGATTCGCGAAGTAGAGGTGGAGGAGGATTCTCCCAGGGTTGTGCACGGAGCGGTTAGAACCTAAGGACCATCCATGCCAGCACTCAGAACAAATTTGTTACTTCGCTGCTCGGTTCGCCTGGTAGGTGTCCCGATCATGGCTCTTGTGTTCGCCACCCAGCTCTTTTCACAAGTGACAGCCAGTCAAGCTCCCAACACCGTGACTGCAAGCACAATGGGAATTAGCGGGGATCAGCCGATCACCCTGCAAGACGCAATTCAGATTGCACTCGAGAAGAATCCATTGCGCAAAGCCGCACTGGCCGATCAGAAAGCTGCATTAGCAGGCGTGAAACAGGTGCAAGCAATGCTGCTGCCGCACATTGGATTCACTGAGAGTGCCACGCTCGGCAATGATCCGGTCTACGTTTTCGGCGTGAAGCTTCGACAGCAACGTTTTACCGAAGCCGACTTTGCGCTAAACCAACTGAACCGTCCAACCCCTATCGGCAACTTTAGTTTGCGTTTTGGCGGAGAGTGGAACCTGTTCGACTCGCTCGCCAGTTGGCGCAACCTTTCGCGTACGCGGTTCATGCAGCAAGCAGCAACGCAGCAGTTGGAACGCACCGATCAGGAGTTGGCGTTTCATGCCGTACAGGCCTACTACGGTTTGCTGCTCGCACAGAAGCAACTGGACGTCGCTGAGCAATCGAGGACGACTGCTGAGTCGCTACTTGGTCAAGCGAAGAATCGCTACGACTCCGGACTGGTAGTCGAATCTGATTTTCTGAATGCACAAGTGAACGCCGCGACCCGCGAACAGGAATTGATTCGCGCGCAAAATGCCGTGAGCCTGGCGCAAAGCGAACTGGGAGTTGCGCTAGGACTAACAACTCCTACGGCATTCAAACCGGCAGAAGCACTCAACGAAAAGCCACCCTCTGTCGACGCTCTGCGCGATCTCGAAAACACCGCGCTCAGCACCAGGCCCGACCTGAAGCAGATCCGTTTGCAGGAATCCGCTCAGCAGAAGTCGGTGAGCATAGCGAAGTCATCCTTCGGACCGAAATTGAATGCATTTGGGTCCTGGCAAACAGATACGGCCAACGTGTTTTCGAATGGCGGAAATAACTGGATTGCAGGCGTAGAGCTAAAGCTCGATTTATTTGCCGGAGGCGCTAATCGAGCAAACCTCTCGCAGCAACAAGCGATACAGGAACGTGTCGCAGCCGGAAGGAAAGCGTTCGAAAACCAAGTTCGGCTGGAAGTGCGCCGCGCATACTACGACTTCGACTCTGCATGCCGGCAAGTGGACGTTACTCGCACGGCGTCGGACCAGGCGAAAGAGAGCCTTCGAATCAGCCGCAACCGGTACGACTCCGGCCTAGCCACCATCACCGACCTGTTGCAGATTCAGCAGGCGATGACTCAAGCACAAACAAATTATTGGAATGCTGTGTACCAGTGCCGAACCAGCTACGCCAACCTGCAACTGGCAAGCGGCACCTTGACCCCGCAATCGTTGGTGAACCCATGAACCACAGGCAACCCATTCTTCCGGTCGTACTGCTGGCGCTCATCACTGTCTTGAGTGCATGCTCTGGCGCTAAGAAAGAGACGCCAGTCCCGCGTGAAACCGTTTCGAACCTGGGAATCGTTGCGGTGCAAAAAACGTCTGCGCTCGATTACATCGAAAGTACTGGAACGGTTCGAGCTGCGGAATCTGCGCAGCTATCGTCGCAGGTATTGGCGTACGTGACAGGCGTGACGGTCCATGAAGGCGATCACGTCAAAAAAGGACAGGTCCTCGTCACTCTTGATGATTCACAGCTCCGTGCCGGGACAGAACGTGCCTCCGCCGCAGTTACGGCTGCTGATAAAGAGACAAGCGCTGCAGAAGCAAACTACAACCTGGCGGATGCCACCGTAAAACGTTACGAGAATCTGTTCAGCAAGAAATCGGTCAGTCCACAGGAATTCGATGAAGTAAAGGCGCGCTACCAGGCCGCACAAGCGCAACTCGAACAGGCGCATGCAGGCCAAGCCCAGGCCCGAGCTGCGCTTGCCGAAGCCCGGACAATGCAGGGATACACGCGACTCGTAGCCCCATTTGATGGTGAAGTCACCGACAAGCGCGTTGAAGTGGGTAATCTTGCCGCACCCGGCATGCCACTCCTGACAGTCGAAAATACTCGCCGTTATCGACTGGAAGCCAATGTCAACGAGAAAGACATCGCGTTGGTCCGTATCGGCATGATGGCGCCGGTCAAAATCGAATCGGTTACTGCGGAGCCCATTTCCGCCAGGGTTGTTCAGATCGTTCCTGCCGCTGATCCCGCCAGCCGCACTTTTGTGGTGAAGCTTGATTTGCCCAATCTTCCGAACTTGCGCTCCGGCCTTTTCGGCCGAATCAGCCTTACGAAGGGGACCAGGGACATGCTTCTCGTACCGCGCACCGCCGTTCTGGATCGTGGTCAGTTGCAGGCTGTTTACGTGATTGGCAACGACCAGGTTGCTACATTGCGCTACGTAACGCTCGGACATGAGCAAGAGAAGAACATCGAAGTGCTCTCCGGGATTGAGTCAGGCGAGAAACTGGTGGCCGATCCTGGCCAGCGAGATCTCAGTGGCAAGTTGGTGAAGCAATGAATGGCGCTTCGGAAGGCGGAAAGGGAAAAACTCCCCTGCAATTGGCAGGAGCAGTGGCGCACACGTTCATCCAATCGAAGCTAACGCCGCTCATCATCATTGCCGCTTTGCTCATCGGTGCGTTCAGCATTTGGCAAACACCACGCGAAGAGGAACCGCAAATCGTCGTTCCCATGCTCGACGTTTTTGTGCAGATGCCCGGTGCTTCCGCAGCAGAAGTCGAACAGCGCGCCAGTATGCCGATGGAAAAGCTGCTGCGCGAAGTGCCCGGTGTCGAATACACCTATTCGATCAGTCATCCGGGAATGAGCATGATCATTGTGCGCTTCTATGTCGGCACGAAAGAAGAAGACGCGATCGTCAAAACCTATAACAAGCTCTACTCGAACTTTGATCGCATCCCGCCAGGTGTTTCACAGCCTTTGATCAAAGTTCGTTCCATCGATGACGTGCCGATTCTCGCACTTACCCTCTGGGGCCAGGCATATGACTCGTATCACCTGCGCCAGGTCGCCGGCGAACTAGAGAATCAGCTTAAACAGTTGAACGATGTATCGGAGACAAAGATTATCGGCGGGCGGCCGCGTACCGTTCGCGTGAGCCTCGATACTACGCGCTTGTCTGCCTACGGACTCACACCGGGCACAGTCGTAAACCGTCTAAAAGCAGCCAACACGCGGTTGATTGCGGGAAGCTTTGCTACTGATAATCGCGAGTTCCAGATAGAAGCAGGACGTTTTCTCTCAAAAGCTGACGATCTGCAGGAGATTGTGATTGGGGTATACCAGGGGCGTGCAGCTTATTTGCGTGATGTCGCTGAAAAGATCGAGGATGGCCCCTCCGAGCCCGACAACTACGTAATGTTCGCAAATGCGCGCGGAAGCGGCAATCCAGGAACTGAGCACCCGGCGGTCACCATCACGGTTGCCAAGCGCAAAGGCACCAATGCGAGCGTCTTGGCCGAGCAGATCCTGAGCAAGGTCGATTCACTGCACGGATATTTGCTTCCCAAAGACCTGAACGTAACCGTTACGCGAAATTATGGTGAGACGGCGAAAGACAAGTCCGACGAACTGCTGAAGCACCTGCTCCTTGCAACATTATCAGTCACGCTGCTGATCGCGTTAGCCCTTGGCTGGCGCGAATCCGGCGTGGTCTTGCTGGCGATTCCGGTTACGCTCGCCCTTACATTGGCTATCTTCTATTTCTATGGCTATACGCTGAATCGCGTTACCCTGTTCGCGCTTATATTCTCAATCGGCATACTCGTTGACGACGCCATCGTTGTTGTTGAGAACATCGTGCGCCACTTCCGCCTGCCGGAGAATCGAGGTCGCAATCTCGCCAAGGTTGCCGTAGAGGCAGTGAACGAAGTCGGGAATCCCACGATTCTCGCCACGTTTACCGTGATCGGCGCGATTCTGCCGATGGCGTTTGTTCGCGGCCTGATGGGCCCGTACATGCGACCAATCCCTGTTGGGGCTTCGGCAGCCATGCTGTTTTCATTGGGTGTGGCATTCGTGGTCTCCCCATGGGCTGCACTGCGACTGCTGAAGCATTACGCAACTGAAACCGGTGGCAAGCACGATGCTGAGGACTGGACGACGAAACTCTACCGTCGAGTCATGGAACCGCTGATCGTGAACTGGAAACGTCGATTCGTCTTTCTTGTCGGCGTGGTTGTGCTACTGCTTGCGGCTGTTGCTTTCATTCCGTTCAAACTCGTTCGCGTGAAGATGCTGCCCTTCGACAACAAGAGCGAGTTTCAGGTCATCGTCGACATGCCTGATGGAACCACGCTCGAGCAGACGACGCGTGTCGCACAAGCATTGGGCAATTACCTGCGTGACCAGCGTGAGGTGGTGAATTACCAGATCTATTCGGGTACATCAGGCCCGTATAACTTCAACGGACTAGTTCGTCATTATTTTCTCCGTAGTGGGCCCAATATGGCAGACATCCAGGTGAATTTGCTGCCGCGACAGGAACGAAGCGCTCAAAGCCATGAGATCGCGCGTCGCTTGCGTCCCGAACTTCAGAAGATTGCTGCTCCGTTCGGCGCTCGCATAAAAGTCGCCGAAGTTCCCCCCGGACCGCCGGTTCTGCAAACACTGGTGGCCGAAGTGTACGGCCCCACTCTTGAGCAGCGCATGCAGATTGCCGCTGAAGTGAAGAAGGTCTTCCAGCAGACGCGTGGAGTGACTGACGTCGACTGGTATGTCGAAGACCCGCAGACCAAATACAACCTGAATGTCGATCTGGACAAGGCAGCGTTGCATGGAGTGGCTGCCAATGATGTCAGCCAGACGGTTGCGATTGCCGTAAGCGGCGCGAACGCCGGACTGCTTCACGTTCCAACAACGCGAGAAGATGTTCCAATCGCAGTACGTCTTTCGCGAGCCGATCGCTCCAATATCGAAAGCCTTCAGAGCCTCAAACTGCCCACAGCCACCGGGCAACAGGTCGCTCTGGGGGAAGTGACGCAACTACAGCAGGGAACGATCGATATCAGCCGTTACCGCAAGAATATGTTGCCGGTTGTTTACGTGACCGGTGATGTGGCCGGAGATGAAGAAAGCCCTGTCTACGCTATCCAGAAGATGAGCGAGGCGATTAAGCAGATCAAACTGCCGGAAGGCTACGGCGTTCAGCAGTTGTTCGGCACAGCGGCTCCCACTCAAACCGAGCGGCCGAGCCTGAAGTGGGACGGCGAATGGCACATCACCGTAGAGGTCTTCAGGGATCTTGGCCTGGCGTTTGCCGCAGTGCTCGTGCTGATTTACGTGCTCGTCGTTGGCTGGTTCCGTTCGTTCCTTACCCCGCTGGTGATTATGGCGCCAATCCCCCTGACGCTGGTCGGAATTTTGCCCGCACATGCCCTGATGGGAGCGTTCTTCACCGCCACTTCGATGATCGGATTCATCGCGGGTGCCGGGATTATCGTGCGAAATTCCATCATTCTCGTTGACTTCATCGAATTACGCCGCGCACAGGGAATGCCGCTGGAGCAGGCTGTCGTAGACGCTGGAGCAATTCGCTTTCGGCCGATGTTGCTCACGGCTGCTGCTGTTGTGGTAGGCGCCAGCGTGATTTTGTTCGATCCCATCTTCCAGGGACTTGCAATTTCATTGATGGCAGGCGAGGTAGCTTCTACCGTGCTCTCCCGTATGGCAGTGCCGGTGCTCTATTACATGGTGCAGAAGCGATTCGGGCCTCCAGAAACACACATCCACTCCGCGGAGAACATCGCAGAATGCGAAATACCCCAGTGCGATGTTCCGCAAATTTCGAATTGATGCTGAGGTCCTAAGGCGAGAATTATGACCATTGAACGCACACTCCGGGCAATAGCCGGAACATTCATTCTTATCTCACTGGCCCTTGGGTATTGGGTGAGCCCCTACTGGTACTTATTCACTGCCTTTGTCGGCTTGAACCTTCTCCAATCGGGATTCAGCAACTGGTGCCCGATGATGACATTCTTACGCAAACTGGGAATGAGGCAACAAGGGTGAACCATCATGCATGATTGGATTCTGCTTGTAGGATTTATCGGTTTATATCTCGTTCTGGCCCAATGGCTATTGCCCAAATTAGGCGTCCCCACATGACGAATGCCAACCAACGCCGAGTCTCGGCACGATGATGACTGTAAGTCGCAGTGAATAGTTGAGAATCGGAATGTATTAGCAATGATAGCCGGAGTTCGAATCTTCCACCCCGGTATCAAAACAGCGCTCCATAACTTATTGGCGAACCGTTTCATGGGATTCGAGGCGAGCGCTCAACTTGAGGCAACACTCCGAATACCATCTGTCAACTTTACCTTTGAGACCGCTCGCCTAACTTCGTCGTGTGACTTTGCAGTGATGGGTGAAGAAGTAATGGAAGATATTGCATATGAGATAAATCAACATAGCTCGTACAAGCATTGTTGGCATCGTTGTTCGCACGCGAGCGATCCGAGCATGTTACTCGGATTCAGCAAATAGGTTTACCAAGATAAATGGACGAATCTTTCTTGCATCCAATACAGTGGTGTTGGTCTACCGTCCGTTGAGCACTGACTACAATCCGTTACCGCCAGAAGACTCTCAATTGCAGGCGATTCTGCCTCCGGCCAAAGCTCCCGCTGAGAACCCGCCCTGGTCACTTTGGGATGTAATTGCCATCGCGCTCGTCGCCCTGGGAGCAATATCTGTCTGCGGACTCATTGGCGGCGCGATCGCCATCCGGATTTACAAACTCACGCCCGTTGCCATTCAGCACAATAGCTTGATCGCTGTACCCATTGAGGCTGTCGCGTACCTGGTTACGCTGATTTTCATGGCATTTGTGGTGCGCTCGCGCAGGTTTCCATTCTGGAAAACGATTGGGTGGCATTGGCCCAAAGGTATTTTGCGCTATGCCGTCGTTGGATTCGTGCTGGCCATCAGTATTGGGTTCCTCTCCAATTTTTTGCCCATCCCAAAGCAGTTGCCGATCGAGAAGTATTTCGCAAATACCACCGGTGCGTGGGTCCTCGCAATCTTCGGTGTTACGCTAGCGCCATTTATGGAGGAGCTCTTCTTTCGGGGATTCCTCTACCCTGTCCTGGCCCGCCCGCTCGGAATGATTCCATCAATCATTATTACTTCTTTGGCATTCGCGCTCATTCATTCACCACAACTCGCGACCGCATGGGCGCCACTGCTCCTGATCCTCACGGTCGGATTGGTAATCACCACCCTGCGCGCGAACACCCGATCCCTTATTCCGGGGTTGATGGTGCACATCGCTTATAATCTGACGCTGTTCGTTGTGTTCTTTCAGCAAACCGGCCATTTTCACTCTTTCGATAAAATTGGCGGCTGATAAATTCATCTCAGGATCGGGATCTCACACATGACTAGCAACCCTCGCCAGGAGCTGCTCACGCTGCTCGCGACGAAATCATTCAAACTGGGCGAATTCAAGCTGTCGTCCGGCGGCACCAGCGACTATTACATCGACTGTCGCACTACCACTCTCGATGCCGACGGCGCGCGCCTTACCGGCCGCGTCTTTCTCGACGAAATTTTCCGTCAAGGATGGGAACCCGATGCGATCGGCGGCCTGACGATGGGCGCCGACCCGATCGTCGTGGCCGTAGCCATGCTCAGCTCGCAACAGACAATGGAACGCCGCCGCAGATCCGAAATCAGCCCTGGAGGCGCTGACTACCACCTTGTGCATGGGTTTCTTGTGCGCAAGTCCGAGAAGGTGCATGGCACTGGCCAGCGGATTGAGGGTTTCCGCCAGAAGGGCGCGAAGGTAGTCATCGTGGATGATGTGTGTACCACCGGCTCTTCAACCATCCAGGCGATCGAAGCCGCTCGCGAATTCGGATTCGATGTGGTCGGCGTGCTCTGTCTAGTGGAACGAGAAGAAGCGAAGGGACGTCCAAACGTGGAGAAGGCAGCATTGCCTGCGCCATTTTTCAGCATCTTCACGGCAGACGATGTGAGGCAGGAACATCTGAAAAGCAAGGGTTAGGAGTTGGTGGTTAGGGGTTAGATTGAAAATGTCACGGTTAAGACCGTGACATTTTCGTTTCTGCTACTGATTAAGTTCGGAAACCGATCACCCATGTACAGATCACTGCTAATGGTCGTGAGTCTAACTCCTACCCCTAACTCCTCTTCCTTAGGAACGCAGGCACATCCAAATCATCCTGCTCGTAGGTTCCCTTTGCAGTCGATGTAACTTGATCGATCGACGTGGACTCACGCTGGGGAACCACACGTCGCTCGGGGACCGGCGCTGGTTCGGGAACATGGACATGCTCCGGTTCCGGCTCAGGCTCGGGTTCGGGAACTCGGGCAGTCGCAACTGCCGGCGGAAGATTGATGTGAGGTGTGATTGCAGCGTCGACAGCCGCCGCGCGAGCATGTGAGATCGCCGCGTGCGCGGAACTCTTGTTCTGGCGCGCGAACTGCTCTTTGAACCCTGTCGCAATGACGGTGATCTTCACGTCGTCCTTCATCTTCTCGTCGAGCACGGCGCCGAAGATAATATTCGCATCTTCGTGAGCGGCGCTCTGGATGATCGTCGAAGCCTCGTTCACCTCGGCAAGACGCAGGTTGGCCGAGCCCGTGATGTTGATGAGAATGCCGCGTGCACCATCGATGGCTCCTGCTTCGAGCAATGGCGAAGCAATCGCCCGTTGCGCCGCTTCAACCGCGCGATTCTCGCCGCCGGCAGTTGCCGTGCCCATCACGGCATAACCCATTCCGGCCATGATGGCCTTCACGTCGGCGAAGTCGCGGTTGATGATGCCGGGAATGGTGATGATGTCTGAAATACCCTGAACAGCCTGACGCAGAATGTCGTCGGCGACGCGGAACGACTGGAAGAAACCGGCGTCGCGAGCGACGGCGAGCAGTTTCTCGTTCGGGATAACGATCAGCGTATCGACGCAGTCGAGCAGATCGTTCAATCCGCGTTCCGCCTGCTGCAAGCGGCGGCGGCCCTCAAAGGCAAACGGTTTCGTTACAACCGAAACGGTCAGAGCGCCCATCTCGTTGGCGAGCGAAGCGATGATCGGAGCCGCGCCTGTACCGGTTCCTCCGCCAAGACCGGTCGTGACGAACACCATGTCCGCGCCTTCGAGCGCTTCGATGATTTTGTCCGCATCTTCGAGTGCGGCTTTGCGTCCGACTTCGGGATTTGCGCCCGCGCCGAGTCCGTTCGTGAGCTTCACGCCCAACTGGATCTTGACCGGCGCGCGCGACATCTTCAGTGCCTGTAAATCGGTGTTGGCGACGATGAACTCGATGCCTTCTACCTGCGCATCGATCATTCGGTTTACGGCGTTGCCGCCGCCACCACCGACGCCGATGACCTTGATCTTCGCGTTGTTGGTGACGTCGTCGTGGAATTGGATGCGGATGTCTTTATCTTCCATGTTAGTTACCTCGCCTCGCGAATAGGCCTTTCAGTTTCGATCCGAAACCCTGATCCTGTTGTCCCTGCAGCATGCGCATGCGATACGCGTACAGCGTCATGCCAATTACAGTTGCGTATTCCATTTCTGCCAGTTCGGATGGCATTCCGGTTAATGAAGCCGGCAGCCCCATGCGGACCGGCTTGCGCAGCACATCTTCGGCGACCTCGACCGTGGACGTGAGCCGCGAACCGCCGCCGGTGAGAACCACTCCTGCATTGCACAACTCGAAAACACCGGCTTGGCGGAGATGATCGCGCATAATTTCGAATAACTCGCGCGCACGCGGTTCGAGCACTTCGCCGAGTAACCGCTGCGACATTAATCGCGACGGGCGATCGCCAACCGAAGGCACTTCGATCTCATTCGTCTCGGGGATCCGGGTAACAACGGCATTGCCGAACATGCGCTTGATCTTTTCGGCATCGGCCAGTGGGGTACGCATGCCGACGGCAACATCGTTGGTGAAGTGATCGCCACCGATGGGCACGACTCCGGTATGAACCACCGCGCCTTCATGAAAGACGATCAGGTCGGTTGAGCCCGCACCGATATCGGCGAGACAAACGCCAAGTTCTCGCTCATCCTGCCGAAGGACGGAATCCGCCGCACACAATGCCTCGAAGATCGTGTCATCCACCTGAATGCCCGCGCGATTTAGAGCGGTGACGATGTTCTGCGTCGCGCTGGAAGAGGCGGTTACAACGTGGACTTTGACCTCAAGCTTGTTGCCCATCATCCCGGCGGGTTCACGCAAACCGGGCTGATCGTCGAGGATGAACTCCTGCGGAAGCAGGTGCAGGATCTGGCGGTCGAGCGGCATATTGATTGCCTTCGCGCGCTCTACTGACTGGCGGATATCCTCACGCGTCACTTCGCGAGCACGCGATCCAAGAGTGATTCCACCCTGGCTGGTGATGCCACGGATGTGCGCTCCGGCAACGCCTACGACGGCGCGTTCGATCGGAGCCGCAGCGGCGTTCTCCGCACGCTCAACGGCTTGTTGCACCGAGGTAATCGCCTTCTCCAGATCGATAATGACGCCCTTCCGCGATCCGCGCGACTCGCATAAACCGTGCGCGCGATAGCGCAGCCCTGCGTCGGTCATCTCCGCCACCAGCGCGCAGGTCTTGGCGCTGCCCACGTCGATGGCGGTTAAAAGATTGCTATCTTGCTTGGCCATTAAACGAAATAATTAGTAATCAGTTATCAGCGGTGAAGATCTATTTCAAATGTACAAGACTTCTTCGTAAATAAGTTGTGAGCCTTACCTCTTTTTCCACGGAGCTACGCGTCTGCTCCGTGGAGATACATTTTTGGGCGCGGTTTTGGGTGTCGGCGCAGGCGCTTCTTTTACCGCGTCAGGATTCACAATGACCTGGCGATCGTAGCGAAGATCAACCGAGTCGAGCCGCTCGAACTGCTGACGCCATTCCTGCACGTGGCCCTTGTAAATCTTGAAACGATCCGCGAAGTTCGACGATCCGAGATGAACCAGCACTTCGCCCTGCGGATCGCTCACAGTAACTTTCACATCTTCCGGATCGCTGAGATCGACTTCGCTGAGGTCTTGCGACGAACGTGACCCGTCCGTATCGAGTTCTCTCGTCAACTCCATGTAGGTCTTCATGCGCGGTGCACGCGTGGAGAGCGGCTCGTTTTCACCCATCCCGACGATCACGGGGAACGAGTAGCGCTTCGCGGAATTCGCTGGCAGGTCCATCACGACCCCATGCGCATCGATAAGTGATACCTTCGCACCTACTTGAACGAAGGCAACCGGCGTGCGTTCCTGAATGGTAACCCTCAGTCTGTTCGGCAGCAGACGCATGACATTCGCCGATTCCACCCAGGAAATCTCTTCCAACTTGCGCTTTTGTTCTTCAAGATCGACGAAGAAGATGTTCTTTCCGATATCGCCACCCATCACTTCCATGATCTGGCGGCGGCTAACGTTCTCCCCGCCGGTGATTTCCAGGTCATCGCTGGACTCGATACGGAAGCGCCACGAGTGCGCGCCATACGCGTAGATGAATGATGCAATCCCGCCAGCAATGACGAGCACGACGATGATGATGGCTGCAATCTTGATACGTCCGGCGGTCTTCTTGGCGACCGGACCACGCCGGACGGGAACCCGCTTTTGTGCGCGGAGAAATGGCTGCTGCTCTTCGGTGTCGAGGTCAAGAAAACGGGCATCGAACGAGGGATCGTCCGGCGGCGTCGAGGCCTGCGACCCGCGACGGGTCGTCAGTTCCTCATCCGGGATGAGTGGACCGTTATTCCGCGCCATCAGGAATGGTGAATCGCAAGAGAAACGCCGCTAAGAAACTATATCGTTTTTAGCCGGATTGGAGTAGGGAAATTTCGGGTTTTGTACCGGTTTTGTGGATGGCAATCGATACTGGAAGTGCTAATGCGATGTGGAAAACTCGCGCCCGGTTCTGTGAACAGTGACAGGCGCGAGATTCATTGTCAACGAGGCTATTGGTCGGAATCGTCGCCGGAGAGATGAAGATTCTGGATCTCTGCCGAATGCTGCTTCACGAATTGAATGTTCGCGGGGTTCACGTAGGCCGGAGGCTTCCCACCCTGCTCCTGGGCGACTTTTGCAAGAGATGCTGTTAAGAGGGTCATCGGTGCGAAGACAACATCATGTGCTGTTATGCCTTGAGTTGCCAAAAATCTTGAGGCGTGTGGAGAATTCTGGATCATCTTCACTTTGTCGACGAGGTGCATATCAGTATCGCCAATCTTCTTCATTTCGACCTTCAGTGCCGGATCGCTCTTAGCGGCCGACTCTATCTTCTTCATGAATTCGGCATACTTGTTGATCTTGTCCATCGTAAGAACGTAGTCGTGAATAGCGGTCTCATCGGGATTAGGGGCGAGAGACTTGCCAGAATGCGACTGGCCAAAAGTAAAGCTAGCGCTAAAGAGCGCAAGCGTAAGGGCAACCGTGCGAAGCTTCATCATTCCTCCAAGGCGTCCATATTACAGGACAGGTGCTTGTTTTTAGAGGAATGAGGTATTGTCTCCAGCGTTACGCGGATGTTCGAGCGTGAAGCGCTTCCACAATCTGCGGGCCGAGCTGCGAAACATTACCGGCGCCGAGGGTCATGATCAGATCGCCAGACTTCGCCGCCGAGGAGGCCCTGCTGACCGCATCGGCAAACGAACTGACGTACTCGGCTGGACGGCCTTGCGCCGCGACCTTTTGCGCGACCAGTTCGCC
>CAYWSM010000338.1:0-21885 GCA_964460935.1 uncultured Terriglobales bacterium
AGATCCAGAAGTGGTTCATGGAGCAGTTCGATCGCGAAGGCATGATCACCGACGATCCGCCAATCGTCGCGGTGAACAAGAACAGCGGTAATCCGCATTACGAGCCGAGCGCCACGCAATCCTCGCCAATCCAGATGGGGGACTGGGTCTTGCTCGACGTCTGGGCGAAGCTGAACAAGCCGGGCGCTTGCTATTACGACATTACCTGGACCGGATATGTCGGCGACGGTCCGCCGCAGAAGCATCGCGAGATCTTCGATATCGTGACCCGCGCCCGCGACGCCGGAGCCCAGAAGGTGATCGACACCATCGGCGCCCGTAAGCAGCTACAGGGCTGGGAAGTCGATGACGCCACTCGCGCCGTCATCGAGAAATCCGGCTACGGGAAGCATTTTGTCCATCGCACCGGACACTCCATTGGCTCCGACGTTCACGCCAATGGTGCGAACATGGACAATCTCGAGATCCACGACGAACGCCAGGTAATGCCGAACTCCTGCTTCTCCATTGAGCCGGGGATCTACTTGCCTGAGTTTGGCGTGCGAGCCGAGATCAATATGATGGTCCGCGAGCATTCCGCGGAAGTTACGGGTAGAATTCAGAGGGAGATCGTGTTGATCTAGTGCATCAGTATGTCAGTTCATCAGTTCGTCAGTAATTCGTTGGCTTTACTGATAAACTGATGAACTGAGAAACAGACATACTTCTAATGGCTTCTTCCACCAAATCCAATACTGAAGCGGTCCCGGCGAAGGCGGCGGTCGAAAAATCGCTGGTTGCCGAACCCAATCCCACGATGGCGATTGTCGCTCCGGCCGTAGGCTGGCTGATTCCCGGAGCGGGTCACCTGATCCAGAAGCGCTGGATTCGCGGCATCCTGCTCATGATCTGCGTCGTGTCCATGTTCATGCTCGGACTGGCGATGCAGGGCAAGGTTTACCGGCCGAACACGGGCGATCTGCTCGACATGCTTGGGTTCATCGGCGACATCGGCGCGGGCGGGTTATATATCGTGACGCGAGCCTTAGACGCCGGCCAGGGCGCGATAGCGCGGGCCGTGGCCGACTACGGCACCAAGTTCATCGTGGTCGCCGGGCTTCTGAACGTGATTGCCGCCGTTGACGCCCACCACATCGCATTGGGGAAGAAAAAGTGAACCAGGGACTGACGCTTTCGCACTTCTCCGCCGCTCTGCTGTTCGCGCTCTTCGCTTCGGTGGTGTTCGGCATCACCCAACGCGACAACACCCGCGACATGGTGAAGTACGGCGCTTACTGCTTCGCGCTGTTCATCGGCGGCGTAATCCTCGCCGGCTGGGTGATGTGGCTGTTACACCGATAATCATCTGAATAGCTGATTATCTGAATAACTGGTTATCTGGATAGCTGTTTCTCTAATCCCGATAATCGGGTCAGCCCGCTATTCAGATATCCAGATAATCAGCTAACCAGATAGTTACAGGTTTGCCTCCACACATCGCAGAACGATGATCGTCGCATCGTCGCACGGTTGGCCACAGTATGAGTATGCTGACGCCGCCTCAAGCAGCGTCGTCGGCGAAGAGTGTGGCAATAGCATGTGCTCCCGGATACGCTGGCTTCCAAACTCCACGTCACTAACGTCAGTCGATTCGCTAATGCCGTCGCTGTAGAGCAGCAGCTTAGCGCCGTGTTTCAGCGCAATGTGCCGATCGCGATACGAAGTTTCGCCCAGTCCAAGCGGAAGCCCGGAATCGACGTCGATCAAATCGGCTTCTCCATCGTGAATGAAGATCGGATTCGGATGTCCGGCGCTGGCGAACGTGAAACTGTGCCCTGCGGCATCGAAGACGCCGTAGATCATCGTCACGTAACGGCCGGACGGAAAGTCATCTTTGAGCACGCAGTTCAAGCGGCTGAGAACTTCCGCGGGACTGTCCGATGTCGTTGCCAGCGAACGCAGAATCCCGCGCGTGGCGGACATCAGCAACGCCGCGCCCATTCCTTTGCCGGAAACATCAGCCAGCACCACACCCCAACGATCGTTGCCAAGATCGATGTAGTCGTACCAGTCTCCGCCAACTTCACCGGCGGGAACGCTGAGAGCTTCGAAGACAACTCCCGGCACGTATGGAGACGACTTCGGCAGCAACGACTGCTGGATGAACCGCGCATCATGCGCCTCGCGCGTCATGCGCTCGCGTTCTTCACGCTCGCGGCGATAGGTGCGCGCGTTCTGCACGGCCAGAGCGATGTGTCCGCAGAGAGCTTCGAGCAGGTGACGCTGATCGGACGGAAAAGCGTCGAGCTCGTGATGCGCCGTGCTGAAAACACCCAATGACTTTGTTGCCGATTTTCAGCGGAATGTCGAGTTCGCTATTAATGCCCTCTTCACAGCCTTGATAGTACTGGTCGACATTGACATCGGGCGCGTAGCGGGTAACGCCAGTAGCGGCGACGTGCCCGATCATCCCTTGTTCGCCAACCTTCAGACGATGACCGCACTCGGTGTACATGGTGCAACCGCAGACACCCTCCAGGACCATCTCGTTTGTAGCCTCATCGTGCAACCAGACAAAGGCCTCGATGCAGCCAAAGGAGGCTGCCACCTCTTTGACGATCTTGTGGATGATTTCGTCGAGATCGAGCGTCGAGTTGATGAGCTGTGCGGCTCGCTGCAGCTTGAGCAAGTCCTGCACGAAGTGCTGTTTTCGGGCACGTACGAGTGGAACCACACGGGTAGCGTTTGGGCTGGTTGCCATGAAAAATTCCCTCCTGACTAAGCAGGGTTCGGTGATATGGAATTGGATGAGCCGAGGGCATTTTAGCTGCGAATTTTCTCCCCGGGAACCCGCGTTTCGTACCGGGAGTTCCAAACTGGGAGATACAATGATCCGCCATGTACTACCTGTTGAAAACTGAGCCTTCCGAGTACTCTTTCGCCGATTTGCAGCGCGACAAAACCACCAACTGGGACGGTGTCACGAACCCCGTTGCCGTGCGTAATTTGCGCGAGATGCCTAAGGGCAGCGAACTGATCATTTATCACACCGGGGACGAAAAGCGGGCCGTCGGGACGGCATCATTGGTGTCAGTGGATGCCACCGATCCGAAGAAGCCGGTCGTGAACATCAAGGTCGGAAAGCCAATTGCGACGCCGAAGACGCTGGCGGAGATCAAGGCGAACAAGCTGTTCGCGGATTCACCGCTGGTGAACATCGGACGGCTCTCGGTGGTGCCGCTGACCAAAGCGCAATACGAGTGGCTGGTGAAGTAATGCGATTGCTGTTGCTGTCGAACACCACGGGGTATCAGGCGAACGCCTTTCGTGAGGCCGCCGAGCGGGTGGGTGTGCCGATCACGCTCGCGACCGACCGCTGTCATGTGCTGGACGATCCGTGGGGCGACCGGGCGATTCCGGTGAAGTTCCAGGAGCCGGAGGCTTCGGCGCAGTTATTGGTGGAACGATCGCGAGAGGCGCCGTTCACGGCCATAGTAGCGATTGGGGATGCTCCAACGCTAACGGCTGCGTTAGCCGTGGAGAAGTTGCGTGCACAGCCAGGAATGGCTGTGCTACATCCGAGGTATCATCCGTCAGCCGCCGTAGAGGCGTGCAAGAACAAGTGGCTGGCGCGCGAGTTGTTCAAAGGTGCGGGATTGCAGGTGCCGTGGTACAAGCGCGTGCCGGCTGACGAGAATCCGCGGGAGTTGGTGCGGGAAGTGCCGTTCCCGTGCGTGTTGAAGCCGCTGGGATTGTCGGCGAGCCGCGGGGTGATTCGGGCAAATGTAGGCAGCGAATTCGTGGAGGCGTTCCATCGGATAGGTTCGTTGTTGAAGGAAATCAACTACCCCACTCAAGTCCAGAAGAAGGACTTGAATGGGGCACCCAACGACCCACGCGAAGATCCCACGCAGTGGATTCAGATCGAGAGCTACATTCCGGGGCAGGAATTCGCGCTGGAAGGAGTCGTCACCGACGGTGTCTTGAAGCCGCTGGCGCTGTTCGATAAACCCGATCCGCTGGAGGGCCCGTACTTCGAAGAGACTATCTATGTCGCGCCATCGCGGCTGGCATACTCTGTGCAGCAGGCGATTGTGGCGACAACGCAGCGGGCGATTACCGCGCTGGGCCTGACGTATGGGCCGATTCACGCGGAGATGAGAGTGAATGACAACGGCGTCTGGATGCTGGAGATTGCAGCGCGCCCGATCGGCGGCCTGTGTGCCAAAGCGCTGCGATTCGGCACGGAACGCATGCCGCTGGAAGAGTTGATCGTGCGCCACGCCATTGGCGAAGACATCAGCCGCCTGGAGCGCGAAGAGATGGCGAGCGGCGTGATGATGATTCCCATCCCAGAAGCTGGTTTCTACGAAGGCGTGAAAGGCATGGAGCAGGCAGAACGCGTGCCGGGAGTCGAATCGGTAGAAATCACGGCAAAGTTACAACAGAAACTGGTGCCGCTGCCCGAGGGAGCGAGCTACCTGGGATTCATCTTTGCCCGAGGCGACTCGCCGGAGTTCGTGGAAGACGCTCTGCGACGTGCACACGGATGTCTGCGGTTTCAGATCTCGGCAGAAATCCCAGTGATCAGGTGATCTGAATATCTGGTTACTGAATAGTCATGGGGAGACCTGCCATCCAGCGAGCGCACGCACGCATCTGGTGGTTGTGATAACCAGATAATCAGATAACCTGATCCGTAAACCTCGGCACCATGCATCCGTTCGGTTACAATCGAATCGATATACATAAGAGGAGCAATCATGGGCTGCGGAAATCCATTTGGCGGGCCGGCACAGCAGGCCGAAGATCCGAACGCGCGGAAGGTGTTCTGCGTGAAGTTCCAGCGCGAGATGCCGGGGCTGGACGAGCCTCCGTTTAACGGCGAACTGGGCGAGCGGATCTACAATAACGTCTCCAAAGAGGCGTGGCGGATGTGGGGCGAGCACTGCAAGATGCTGCTGAACGAGTACCGGCTGAATCCGGCGAACAAGCAGGACCAGGAACTCATCGTGAAGCAGATGGAGCAGTACTTCTTCGGCGAGGGCGCGGCGCTGCCGTCGAACTACGTTCCCCCGAAGGCGAAACAGTAGAAGATCTTTTCACGCGGATGACGCGGATCGGGACGGATCTTCGCGGATTGTTTTGAGGTTAAATATCGAATCCGCGTTGATCGCAGTTTATCCGCGTTTCGTGTTCTTATCGCAGTACCAATCCGGCCTCGGCGCTGATGTCCATCGGCGCGAATTCTTTCAGCAAAAACTTGGGATAGGCAGCGGCGGCGATCATGGCGGCGTTGTCGGTGGAGAGCGGACGGGAAGGGAAGTACAACGCAAGCCCGGCTTCGGCGCCTTCGCGCTCGAAGGTCTCGCGCAACTCGCTGTTGGCCGCGACTCCGCCAGTGACGAGCAACGTCGCAACCTGGTACTCAGCGGCCGCGGCTAACGTCTTGGTTACAAGATCATGGACGACGGCGCGCTGGAACGAAGCGACCAGGTCGAGCGTCTGCTGGTCGCACAGCCGTTTGTAGTCGTCGAGCGTCGGCTTCGCGATCTGGACCAGTTCGCGGCGGCGTTGTTCAATCGCGTCTTGCAGGTTGTTCAACTCCACATAACGCAGCACTGCCGTTTTGATTCCACTGTACGAAAAATCAAACGCCGGACGATCCTCTTCCGGCTTTCCCTGATCACGACGGTCGCGGTGCTTGAGTTGCGGCGTGGCAAACTTCACGGCCTTCGAGTCGCCGAGTTTGGCGAGGCGGTCGATGATCGGTCCGCCGGGATAGCCCAATCCGAGCAGCTTGGCGACCTTGTCGAAGGCTTCGCCGGCGGCATCATCGCGCGTATGGCCGACGTTCTGGTAAGTCCAGCTTTCGCCGCGGCGCTCGGCGAGGTAGAGATGCGTATGTCCGCCGGAGACGACAAGCGCCAACACGGGAAACTCGAGTTGATGATTGCCGTTCTCGCGCTGTTCGAGCAGCACGGCATGGATGTGGCCTTCGAGGTGATTCACGGCGATGAGCGGTTTGCCAACGGCGAAGCAAACGGCCTTGGCGAACGACAGGCCGACGAGCAGGGCGCCGGCGAGTCCGGGACCGCGCGTAACTGCGATGGCATCAACCGTGTCGTAAGTCTTCCCGGCCTGTTCCAGCGCGGCACGGACAACCGGCACGACGTTGCGCAGGTGCTCGCGCGAGGCGAGTTCGGGCACGACTCCGCCGTAGGGTTTATGCGTGGAGAACTGCGAAAGTACCACATTCGAGATTACCTGCTCGCCCGAGCGAACAATGGAGGCGCTGGTTTCGTCGCAGGAACTCTCGATGCCAAGAATGAACGTGTCCGGCATGTTTCTATCTTAACTTCTTCCCAAGGGCAGAATTCGCAGTGGGCTTACTTCTCGGCCAGCAGTTGCTTCCTGGCAGCCGCCAACTCCGCCAGTTCCTCGGGCGGAACTTTCGGATAGTCCGGATTCAACTTCTTCAACGCATTCGTCACGGCGCCCGCGACCACCAGGCGCGTGAACCACTTGTGGTCTGCCGGAACCACGTACCACGGCGCGTACTCCGTCGCCGTGTGGCGAATCATATCCTCGTAAGCATCATGGTATTCCTTCCAGTGGTCGCGCTCGCGGACGTCGGCGGCGGAGAATTTCCAGTTCTTCTCCGGATTCTCAAGCCGTTGCAGGAAGCGTTTCTTCTGTTCGGATTTCGAAACATGCAGGAAAAACTTGCAGATGGCGATTCCATTGCGAGTCAAATAGCGCTCGATGGCCGTGATGTCCCCGAAGCGCTCCTTCCATATCTTTGGGGTGACCAGTTCCGCCGGAATCTTTTCTGCCTTCAGCAGTTCCGGATGCACGCGTACCACCAGTGTTTCTTCATAGTAGGACCGGTTGAAGATTCCGATGCGCCCGCGTTCGGGAAGCGCGCGCATGCAGCGCCAAAGGTAATCGTGGTCCAACTCTTCGGCGGAGGGTGACTTGAACGCATACACCTGCACGCCTTGAGGATTCAGTCCCGAAGTCACGTGCTTGATGGTGCCGTCTTTTCCGGCGGCATCGATGGCCTGAAAGATCAGCAGCAGCGCCCAACGGTCCTGCGCATAGAACTTGTCCTGCAGATCGGCCAGTTGCTTCACGCCCTGTTCGAGAAGTTCCTGAGCTTCTGTCTTGAGTTCGGATTTGAGTTCGGCCGTGTCGTCGGGGTCGATGTTTTTCAGGCGGAATTTGCTGCCGTTGGTGATCCGGTATTGATCGGCGATTTGCAGGACGCGCTTGAGAGAGTTCATGGTAGCCGCTCAGTCTATCAGTCTCTCGGTGCGCCGGAGTATTACGACAGGGCAGAACTTTACGATTACGCGGAGGGCAGTTAAAATCGAGGTTGAAAGCCGACGTAGCTCAGTTGGTAGAGCAGTCGATTCGTAAGCAGTACGTGCTCCTTACTTTTCAACGTCTTACCGTGTTGTTCGCGTCTTTTCACGTCTTTTCAATTCAGCAAGTTACAGACTCGTGGGACAACCTTATCCTAGGACAAACGTCTGCGTTAGTCCGCTGCTGCTGCGGCCCGTTTCAAGGTGACAACCTTGCGCTTTGAGGTGCTCTGAGGCCCCTTCCGCCGCGCCTTCTTTACCGCCGACTCCATCTTGCTCATCGCAGCGCCCATGACTTCATCAGGCGACTTGATATAACTCGCCTGCGTGACTGCGACGTTCGAGTGACGGAGAATCTTCTGAATCTCGATGTCGCTCACACCGAGTGTGTGCAGGAGCGTAGCGCAGCCACGACGGAACGCGTGCCAGCCCTTCCACTCGACTTCTCCATCCTCGGGAAGTTCAAGAGTACGTTGCGCGTTCGCAGGTGACATCGGAGTCATCTGGCAAGCGTCGAGCAGCGACTTGTCCACTTCGTCGAGTTTGACGAAGCCCGCCTGAAACATCCAGCAATCCCGGCCTGCGGCTTCCTTCGACTTCTTCGTGACCTCGGCCTTCCAGTCCTTCAGGATTTCCGCCAGCGGCTTGATGCAGAGCACTGGGGCTTCGCTGCTGTCCGACTTCGGCAATTCGACGAACATCTCGCCCTTCGTGCCGTAACCGACTGAGCGCCGGATGTGAACGTAGCTCCCGTCCCAGTCGCCCCAATTTAACCCAGTAATCTAGGAGCGACGAAGACCCGCGAACGCGGCAAGCGCGAACATCACCTTCAGCGGAGTCGGCGCGATGTCGATGAGTGCATGTGTTTCGTCGAGCGAATAGAAGTCGGTCTCACGTTTGCCACGCACACGCGACTTCGCCTCGATGTCAACGACGGGGTTGAACTTCACCAACCCGCGAACCGCAGCCTTCCTGAACATCAGATGAGCAAACGACCGGACGCGGGTAATCGTCGCCTGACGCAGATGGCGGTTCTGGGCAATCAGAGCATCGAACGCTTCCTGAATGTCCTTCGTCTCGATTTCGCGGAGTTGCAGTCTGCCGATGAATGGCTTCAGCATCTCCCACGCGTACAGGTAGCCGCGACGAGTGTTCTCGCGAACGTCGAGCGACGGAAGGAACAGGCCCTCGGCATACTCCGCTACCGTACTCGTTACGCTAGGTTTGAAACTAGCTCTGCGGTTGTTCACCTCAGACATGAACGCCTGAAACGCAGCAGTCATGTCGTTCTTGTTTCTGAAGTCGCTGACGTTGCCTAGTTTCTTAGTCCGGCGCACGCCCTCGCTGTCGTAGAACCTTACGAACCAACTGTTGCCTATCTGTTTGACTTCGCCATGCTGCATGGTCGCCTTTCCACTGCCAGAGTAGCCTCTAGTATCGACATGTCAACTCATTTGAGCCAGCATAAACAGCGGCTCCGGCGTGACCGAGGTAACCAGTTTGGGATAACCGTTTGGACGAGTCTGCGCTCGTATAGCGTGAACTTATAGGAAGGGGTGCAACATTACGAATGCTTTGACTCTGTGCCAGATGTATGCCACGATGACGTTAGTGGCTCCCTGCCACGCTTGAGTCGCCCACAGAGTCCAATCGGGTGATTCTGGGTCGCAAAGTGACTCTGACCTAGTACCGCTCCAAAGGAACACGCGTTCAGTCGGGGCGAGGACATCTCCATTGTGGTACTAGCGGAAATAGGGTTCATGAGCATTGTCGAATTGTGGACGCCTGACGATTTGGTGCGCTTGTTCAAACTCGACCGTCAGACGGTGCTGCGCCTCGCACGTGGAGGGGAGATTCCCGCAATCAAGTTGGGAAAGGCATGGAGGTTTCGGCCCGCTGCTATCGAGCAATGGCTGCTGCAATCAGAGACAGCCCGAGAGCCAATAGGTTGAGCTACTCTAGTAGACCACTCTGGCATAATGCGTTAGTCATATTCAGGGGGATTATTGATGTCGGTATACGAAGAACTTTGTGAATCAGCCGCCAACTGGCGTAGCCGAGAACGAGAAAGCCGAGACCGTTGCTGGAAATATATGGCAGCCTTAGTGCGTGGACTCATGGATTACTGTCAGATTCCTTCGGAACAAGTTTCCTTCTTGAAGTGGAACGGCGCTAACGGACAAGAGGAAGAGTACAGCGCTGGCGAAGGAGCGAAACAGTTCACGTTGATGGGAGCAATGGTAGAAGACGATAGCACCGGAGAATGGCGTCTGGGCATCCGTCTTGCATTGACTCCACAGTCCTCACTCCAAGCCCACTGGATTCTGATGGTGTTCTACGTTTCCGATTCTGATGGCACGACGACGGTGAGGCCATCCCTTGGCAGCAAGCCTCGGCCTGTCAATCTGAGCGATGAACGAGAGTCTAGCCAGTTCTACGAGGAGATAGTCGCCGACATCAAGGGGGCTATTAGCAATCCACGCGCTGCATCCGCTGCGAGTAAAATCGGTTTCGTCATAAATTGAATTGGAAGCTTATCTGGCCACGCCTGTAGAGGGGTCTCGACTCGTTCGTTCTTCCCCGGAGACCCCATCAACTTTGCAGTCCAAGTGAGGTTGCGCCTTGCAGGCGGGCTGCTACCGCCACAGAGAACGAGTTTATCCCGTGCTTTGTCCCATCACGCTTTTGGAAGCCTTTGCGTATCAATGACTTAGTTTCGAGTACATTTCGATACGCTATCGACATCTCGCGTCTATTGGTCATTATCCTATAACGCATCTGGGCGACCCACTGAACCGCATCTGCGACCGCAGGCGCAGGCGATACTGTACGTGCTCCCGGAGGTTCTTGGAGATAAGTCATTGGGCTGAAATGAAGAGGGGTGCGCGTGAATCAGAGAATTGAGGCATGGGACTGGAGTGCAAAAAGGAGTCTCTAAGGATTGTTCCCGACCGGGGCACGCGGGGGAAGCTCGGTGGCCCGCTCTCGGATAAGGAGGCGCTGCTTGGCCAAACGCTCACCGAACCGCAGCCGTGACTGGGCCGGAGTCCCAGAGGAGGTACACCTCCCTGCCCGCGCTAATAGGGGCACTCCGGGGATGGTTCCATGCTGACCTAAACCGGGCGATTGTATGCCGTAGAATCTTGTGGTCACGAGCCGTTTCTCGGGCGTGGGATTAGTCGGGGGAGCACTTCCCGAAAAACAAACAAGACCTGTACAGGGGAAACAAGGAAACGCTTCGGTTAACGACCTAGGGAGTGTATTTATATATCTTCTTATCCTCATGAAAACCAAGGAGCATTTCCTAAAGGGAAACGAGTTCGAGGAAGCGTTTCCCTGTTTCCCAGACATTTTCTGTGCAGGGTACAGGAGACTGCACCGCTAATCCCAGCGGTGAGAAGCACTGGGTCAACTTTCTATAGGATAGAATCCGACTCGTTTTATACTGTAACTTGAATGTTAGATATGCGCCAAACCCGCATGAACAGCGGCGAAAACGATTGACATCCGTTCGGTTTTGAAGTATTCTGAATTAGGTCGAGAGACCGCAATTCACAATTGAATAGTCCAAGAAGCCTCCTAGGGCGATAAATGCGCTCCGTGAGACTCGGAGTTAGGTGCAGGGGCTTCGGACAAAACGACCAAGGGTCGGTGACCTGAGTTTTCGCTAACAGCAAGCGAACTCGGGTTCCCGGCCCTTTTTGTTTTTGCAAGGCCAGAAGAAAGGATGAACTGAATGAAGATTTTGACTCCCACAGACTTGAAACAAACTGCCGCCTTACCCGACCAGAGCGTCTGGGTCATCGCAAACTTACTCCGCACGAATCGCCAGCGTATATCGCTGTTCTGTGGTTCGCCACACGCAGGTAAATCAACCAACGCTCGACAACTCGCAGTAGCAGTTGCTCAGGGAAAGCCGTTCCTCGGGCGAGACACCTTGAAATCGAAAGTGGCGTACTGGCAGTCCGAAGAGACGCCCGAGGATGCCGCGTACGATTTCGAGAAGAGCGGAATGAAGCAGGGCGACAACATCGTCATCCTCCACCCCGAGCCAACAGACAACCATCTCACTGAACTTGATAAGTGCCTGTCCGAAGACCCGGACATTCGGCTTGTCATCATCGAAACGCTCGACGACTTCCTTCAGATGGACGACTTGAGCGACAACCCTTCCGCGCGTCGCGCCTTTGAACGATTCGATAAAGAAGTGGTTTCTAAACACAGGGAGCGAGTTTCATTTCTTGCGCTCCACCACTTCAAGAAGAGTGACGAACAGCGCGGACTTAGCCTGAACAAAATTCTTGGAGCGACAGTCATAGCGGGCAAGACCGACTGCAAGATTTATCTCAGACAGGTCAGTGACACCGATTCCCGCCGCATTATTTCAGCCCAAACGCGGAAGGGAATTCCGCTGGAGCCAACGTATCTCGACTTCGACGAGGGCACTCAGACATCAGTGCTCGGGCAGACTTTAGCCGACGAAAATGCCGATGCCAAGAAGTTGAATTTGTCTCTGTCACAGGCAGAACTCCGTAGTCGGTGTTTGGAGGTCATTGCAGCAAATCCGGGATTATCCCAACGCGCTGTCTGCGAAAAGGTCGGTGGAAAGACGAAAACCGTTAATGACATGCTGAAGCAGTTGGTTGGCGAGGGTGCCATTGTCTCCCAACTCGGAGGCGCGACGAAGACGGCGCACAACCTGTATTTGAAGGGACAGGTTCCCGTCGAAGCAATTCCCTATGAATCGCTGCCAATATGTTCGGGTTGCGGGATTAACAAAGTTGCAGGAGCAGCCTACAACCCCGAATGGGGAGGGCAGTTCTGCTCCGTCGTATGCCAGAAGGGGGCTTCATGGAAGAACTAATTCAATTGTGGACAAAGATGCTCGGGGAGTTACCGGGAACCACACAGTTTGAAATCTGGATGGCTCTGCATACTCCAGACGTAGTCAAACTAGGGATTCTTCGGACAGCGGCAAAGGACTTGAGTCTGGGCAAGACGATGAGTCTCGATTACAAGATTCGATTCGCATCCAAGGTGATGCTCGTTCAGACGGGGCGGGCTGCCGAGCACGTTGCGAACCGAGCAAAGTTGTGCGCGGAGTTCGGCGGTGCCAAATGACGCCGCCCATCAATACCTCCGCGAGAGCAGTTGAGCAGTATCTTCGGCGAATTGCATTGTCACCCAAAGCGCGACCGCTCGGGCGTCTTCGCGCAATCGACCGCCTAGCTCGTTCGTGGGGTTTCTACGCCTCGAAGTTCACCGGGGATAGTGATTCCCCTCTGGGCGTCCGGGCCACAGGTCGCCGCTACCAGTTCTTGAGGAAAGCATTGGTCGCATTACGGTCGGCACCGTTGGCACGCGACCTCACAAAGATGTACGTAGACGAACGGCTCCTCGCGCTCCGCACGGGCGTGCCGAATGACCCCAGCATCGTCTGGGTCGAGGAACCGAAAGCCGCAAACGTCACCACGAACATCACGACCGCGCCGGAGCCGCGCCTGACGCCGAAGCTAGTTTCGTTCGACGACATACTCGCCGAGTTTCAGCGCGAACAAAAGGAAGGACGGAAATCACATGTTGACATGGATTAAGTACAAACCGGGCTGCTCTTTTTTCGATGACATCCTCGCGAATGGCAGTCCTGCACAGAAAACACTCGCGCAGAAACTCATCGACAACGTTGAGGCACGGGTCGCCAGTGAGAACATCCCCGATGAACTCGACCGATGCGCTCGATATATGGTCTTGCGAATGCAGGCTGAAAGCGCTTATCGGAAAGCGTTCCCACCTCCGCCAAGGTCGTCAATCGAGGTGAAGCCGACACCACCGCCCGCAGACGGCGAAGCAGGAGCACGCAGATAACGCAAGATGGCTGGCTCGAATTTCACAACACTGGCCAGCCCTTCGCTCTCGCTAAAGCAAGCAATTGCTCATACTCTCGCTCCGAGAGGCATGAGTGGTATTGCCCCCAAAGCACTTTTTGCATATTCCCGTCGAACGTGTAGTACCCGCTTCTATATGCGTATTGCGACCCGTCCCAAGCGATGTTCGGGGCCAGCCTGATTTTCTGGACAACATATTTGTAGTCAAAAGAAATGAGGCTGACCTCATCCTCGACGGTGCCCAGCAACACCTTTCCGGCTGCATACTTATTCTTGAAGGTGACAATCTTGTTCAGCCCGGTATAGCTTTCCAACTTGCTTGTCTGCTCCGGGCTGATTTTCCTGACAACGCTCAGTGCGATGCTCGGACTTGCCAATGATTTCCTCCGACTCTGTGCGGCGATTTCGATTGTAGCTTTCGTTCCCGCTCCTCCCAGTCCGGCAAATACGCCAGCATAAAGCTCTTGAACACTCTTCCGTGGTTCGGCGCGAGAAGATGAACGAGTTCATGAACGATGACGAACTCACCCAACTCTTTCGGCAGGCGCAGCAGTTGCGAATCGAGCGTCAAACGACCGACTGTAGACATCGACGCCCACTTTCGCTTCATCTGGCGGATGTGAATCTGAGGACTCTTAACGCCAATCTTGGTCGCCCAGTTCCGGACAGCCCAGCGTATTTCCTCGATGTCATGCCACCGATGTACAGGCTTCCGCTTCTTCGCCTTGGTGCTTCGATTCGTCATACGCGCTGCAACTTCAGAAGTCGATTCGCCACGTCAATCATCTTGCCCGTTCCGACCAGCGGCCTCAGGGTCTTGTAGAGTTCCGTGCGGAGCTTGCTCTCTTGCTGCTTGTTCCAGCGGAAGTCCGGGTGCGACTCAAATAGAGTGTTCAGTGCCTTCGACTGGTCGCCATTGAAGCCCGGAGAGATGACGGAGACGGTCTTGTAGATGGCGAATGTGTTCTCATCAAGCCCGAGCCGTTGCCGTTCGGCATCTGCCTCCGTCGCCTCGCGTGCGAGTTTCTCGAATTCGAGAAGAGCTTGCTGAGTCGTTAGTTGGCGGTCTTCGTACGCTTCGGCCAGTTTCTCGGCTCGGTCGCCGATGGACAGCAGGAACGGCTGCTTCAGGCCGTTATCTGCAACCGTGGCGGTCAGAATCTTGCGAAGGTTCAGGATTTTCGTTGTGTCCGAGGTGTCGCTCTGCTTGAGCTTAGCGAGTTCTTCGGCTCCGAGCGTATGCACTGCCCCCGGAATCTCCAGTTGTCCAGTCACTGTGTGCTGCTGGAGAAGTTCTCGGGTTTTGTTCGAGACCTCGCGGTCGATATAGATGCGGTCGCTGTACGCCGTCCTGATAAGGGCGAACAGTTCTGCGATGGCGAGGTATTGCTCCATGAACGGACGCAGGAATGCGTCAGGGGAGATTACCTCGTACACGTTCTGAAGCTGGCGGAAGAATTTGAAGAAATTCCCGCGAACTTCCTTGTCCTCGAAGTGAGCGATGGCACGCTCTTTGGCCTTATCATCCCAGCCTTTGGCCCACGGTAGGTACTCCTGAGCTTGTCCTTCCATCATCTTCGCAAATAGCTGCTTCAAAACGTCGATGTTCTGGATGACTGACGCGACCATATCGGAATCAAAAGAGAGGGCCTTCTCCAACTTCTCAAAGATGCCCACGAAGTCGAGCACGAATCCGTATGGCTTCACCTGACCTTCGTCGTCTTCATACGGGCGGTTCACACGAGCAATAGCCTGTAGCAGCACGTGGTCGCGCATCGGCTTGTCGAGATACATGCAGTACAGGATTGGCGCGTCGAATCCAGTCAGCAATTTCTCAGTAACGATGAGGATTTTCGGCTTCTCTGTTTTCCGAATAAAGCTCTTCCGGATGGCCTTCTCTTCGTCCTCGCTAATGTAGTGAGCCTTCAATTCTTCTCGGTCGCCGTGCGACGGCGAGAACACCACACGCGAGTAGTCCTTCGGCAGGTATTTGTCGAGAGCCTTCTTGTAGAGCGCACAAGCCTCACGGTCTACCGCGACTAGGAACGCCTTGAAGCCCATTGGCTCCACGTTCTGCCGGAAGTGCTCGGCCACAAATTTCGCAATCTTCTCGATGCGGTCAGGAGACTTCATCATCTCCTTCAGTTCAACCGCTCGGTCGAGAATCGCGTTCAATTCTTCTACGTCGCTGATTCCTTCGGCCTCTGCCAAACTCAGGAACCGTTTTTCGAGCATGTCCTTGTCCACCATCAGGTCGGACGGAGCCAGCGCGTAATTGAGCGTGACGGTCGTGCCGTCCGCGATGGACTCGGCAATGGAATATTTGTCGAGGTATCCCTGCTCGTCATCTGCGCCGAACACCTTGACCGTGCCTTGTCCACGCGAGAGGCGGTCGATTGGAGTTCCGGTGAAGCCGATGTATGTCGCGTTCGGCAGGGCACCCATCAGGTAGTTGCCGAGGTCTCCTCCAGTCGTGCGGTGAGCCTCGTCCACCAAGATGACTACAGAATCCCGCGTGTTGATGTTCGCCGGAATACCGTCGAATTTGTGAATCATTGAGACGACGAGGCCGCGATAATCCGAACCGAGAATCTCCTGAAGTGACTTCTTGCTGTCGGCCACACGCACGTTCTTGATGCCGTATCCGTCGATGTTCTTCAGCAGTTGGCCTTCAAGTTCGTTGCGGTCGATGAGCATGAGCACGGTAGGCTTCTCCACGCCACGGGTCTCACGCAAAAGCTTGGCTGCGACTGTGAGCATGGTCAGTGTCTTGCCGCTACCTTGCGTGTGCCAGATGAGACCACGCCGTTTTGCGGATTCGGCAACTCGCTGGATGACTTTCTCCACGGCGCGAGTCTGGTGCTGCCGAAGAATCTTCTTCGTTAGTTCGTCGTTCTCCGTCATGAAGATGACGTAATCGCGAACGAGCCGAAGGAACCGGGGACGGTTGAAGAACGCCTTGACTTTGGCTTCGTAGTCGCCGGGTTGCTCGTCGCGCCAGTTGAACAGGTTCTTGCGGCTCGTGTTCCACGTCACGCCGTAAAAGAAATCGAGCAACTGCGTGACCTCGAAGACTTGCGTCGCGACGAACATCTCCGGGGTCTCTCGGTGGTACCGCCGAATCTGGTCAACTCCGAGCGCCATCCCGTCTTGCTTGGTCGCGTTCTTCAGTTCTGCTAGAGCGACTGGAATACCGTTGATGAGGAAGACTACGTCCGCCCGGTTATTGAAGACCACGCCCTTCTGGTACCATTCGTCGGTCACGTGGAAGATGTTGTTCTCGGGCCTTTCAAAGTCGATAACCTTCAGATTGCGCTCACGGTTCTCCTCGGGCACAAAGACCGACTGCTCACCGCGCATCCACGAATGCGCCTCGCGATTGCCTTCGATAGTGGACTTCAGAAGATTTAGACGGCGGAGGATGTCCGGCGTTCGGCTCAAGTCCACCACACCGGGATTCAGACGGATAAGCTGTGCTTCTAGGATGCCACTGAAGTACAGCCCAGTATCGCTGCCACGCAACGCGAGGGCTTCGTCGGGCTTCACGTACTCCCAGCCAATTTCCTGCGCGTACTTCAGCATCGGGTTCTGGACTGCTGAACGTTCGCTCAATTAGCCGTTCCCCCATGAATTAGTTTGTATACCGAGAGTTCCCCACTCATCAATTCTGCAAGAAGAGTTGAAAATAATTCGTCAAGAAACCGAGCCTCTTTTTCCACAGCCGCAATTACCCGGTCACAGGAAGACAGGGCAGAAGCAATCTGTTGCTGTTCTGACTTGGCGGGGTTCGGAATCTTCATCTGCTCAAGCTTTTCCTGAGGCAGATGTGCGATGGTCGTTTGCGTGCCCGTGACTCCGTACACATCAGCAATTCGAAATGCCCACTCCATCCAGTAGCGGAGAAACTCTGGAACGACATCATCTGAAAGTGGTCGCACTCTGTGGATGGCTTTCTGAAAATAGCATTCGGTGAGTTCGGAATTCCAAAGCGCGGTTCGGCCGATTTCACCTCCTTCACAAATCAAGAGGTCGCCCCGCCTGAGGGAAAATTTGTCTCGCTCTGCTTCGCTGAAATCCATCACGTATAAGTCCGACACGTCCACTACACCCCACTGGACGTTGGCATTTCGCAGATAGGGCTTAGGGTCGGCACCTACCCGAGCTTTCTGTGACAGCATCTTTCCCAATTGGGTTTCGTACACCGCCCCTAACGCAACGAGATTCCACGATTCGGGGACTTCCCCTATCGAGGTCTCTCTGCCCACCTCACCGCGAATGCCGTGGGTGAAGATGTGCTCCATGAGCGCGGCCTTACGTTCTCTCTCCAGCACCAGTTCGCGCTGCCGTGCATTTTTGGCCGTTTGCACTGTTTCCAAGACGTGCGCTATCGCTTGTTGCTCCGGAAGGGGAGGCAACAACAAAGAGAGGCTCTCCAGATTGGGAATATTCACACCGCCCTTCAGTCGCCCCCCTTTACGTTGGTCAATCTGGTTCCAGTACTCGGAGGACTGAAAGAAGAAACTCAGGAATTCCGGCGACGTGTTGGGCTTTGTCCTGACCCGAATTAGGTAGGAAGCGAATATCGCCTCCGGGCACTCCTTGATGAGAAACGCTTTCCCCGTCGTAGCTCCAATACGGGCAATTACGATGTCACCCGCTTGAAGTCGAGATTCTTCGGGTGAACTAGTTGCTGTACCTACAAAAGGAACCCGCTCCCAATCCACATTGCCGTTTTGAATGTCGGTGATTCGCAGGAACCTTGGCCCGACAGGTTGAGAGGAGGCACTCGCCGTGAACCCGTAATCGGGGCGGATGCAGCACTCCTTCAGAGTCGCACGTCGCCAGTGTGTCGGGAGAGGAGGAGTCATTCTAAGCATCAGCCAATATGGAGTTCTCGGAGCAGCCCAGAGAGTGCTCTGTCTGCCCTCTCGCGCTCTGTAGCTGCCGCTTTCAAATCCGCAATTATCGCGGTTAGAGGTCGGTGACTCGTTAATTCGTTAACTTCCACAAACAACGACGGACTGAGGTTGAAGTCTGCTTCCTGCACCTCCGCCAGCGTCACCACCTTGCTCAATTTCTCACGCGTTTCCCACTTGTGAAAAACGTCCGCCACGGCAGCAATCCCGCCATCGGTCAATTCGTTTTTGGGTTTCTTTTTCACAAAGAAACCCGAGGCGTTTATGAGCAGAAACTGGCCTTTGCGTCCGCTGTTCTTGTGGCGATTGAGCACCACGACGATGCCCGGAGCGGTGGTGTTGTAGAACAGGTTCTCTGGCAACAACACGACCGTCTCGATGAGGTCGGCCTCCACAAACGCTTGCCGGATAGTTTTTTCTCTATCGGATGATTTGCTGCCCGAGCCGCGCGAAACCGCCCCTGTATCGAGTACCACTGCGGCTCGTCCAGAGTCATTCAGCGAAACCGCAATATGTTGTAGCCAGCCCCAGTCCGCCGACGACGACGGTGCGGCACCATAATCAAACCGCCGCCACGTGTCGTTCTCATAGAATGTGTCTCCGTAGTTCTTCTGATTCCACATAGGATTCGCCACGACATAATCGAACCGCTTCAGCCCCGCTCCCTCGGCTGCGAATCCCGGCTTGGTGAAGGTGTCACCAATAGCGAAAAGCGAGTCCGTGTAGTCGTGCAAGAACATGTTCATCTTCGCCATTGCGAAGGTGACCGGATTCATCTCCTGTCCGTAGAGCCTTGGAGCCTTACTCTTCTGAGTCGGGTTCTTCTGCTCGAACAGCAGTCTTGCTTTGATGAGCAACCCCGCCGAGCCGCAGGTCGGGTCATAAACGGTCGTGTACGGCTTCGGGTCGAGCAAGTGCGCCATGAGCCATCCGACTTCCTTGGGCGTGTAGAACTCACCTGCGCTCTGTCCCTGTCCTTCAGCGAACTTCCGCAATAGGTACTCGTACGCTCTGCCGAGGATGTCCGGCTCCGCGTTATTCAACCCGAGCTTATGGCGGCTAATGACCTCGATGAGGGCAGCGAGGCGGTCGTCATCAAGGGTGCGCTGTCCACTCTGCCGCTCGTTGTAGTCCTTGATGTCGAGAACACCGAGCAGTTCAGGGTTGAGCTTCGCCACCTCGCGCATGGCGTCGGTCACGAACTGGCCGAGCGTACCGTCAGCAGCGTGATTGCGGATTGCGTCCCAGCGGTACTCGTGCGGGATGAAGAAGCGGACGATGGGCTTGCGGTTGTTCTTGAGCGCGTCCTCGTGGTCAGACTTAATGACCTCCCGAGCGACATCCTCGTCCCCGAACTCCTTTACCTGAGCAACAAACTCATCGTCGAACACGTCCGAAAGGCGCTTGAAGAAAACAAGCGGCAGGATGAAGTCCTTAAACTTCGGAGCATCTGCTGCGCCTCGGATAGCGCAAGCAGCGTCCCAGAGCCACTGCTCAAGGGTCGTCATATCGAGATGCTCATCAGCGAGGGCAGGAAGGGCGACAGTCACGACCTTGGGCTCCCCGGCTTTCTTTCTGCGAGATTGTCTTTTGATAGATTTGGCTGCTGTGGCCATCTTTTCCGTATAGACCTGTGAGAATTCGATTGCTGAACTTTGAAGCGTACCGTTTGAATGCGGCTCGGTCAATGATGCAAGCCACTGAGTTTCGTACGGAACAAGAGATGAAATTCTGTGAACGTGGCGCTCTTTTGCGCTAGAGTTCGTAGAAATGTCAGGTCAAGCGAATCTGGGCTTCAAGTCGGTGCCGTCCACCGAGAAGGATATTTTCCTCTGTCATAACGGGGCCGATAAGGCATGGGTTGAAATGCTTGCCGAGCGAATCGAGCAGGAGCCCTTCGGAAATCGTAACCTCGCGGTAGTGTTTGATAAATGGGACTTCCCCAAGGGCAGCAACATTGTTCTTGAGATGGAGCGCTATCTTGACTCGACCCGTTTTGTGGGTGTGGTGGTCTCCCGAGCGATGCTGAATGCCGAATGGCCGACGCTGGAGCGAACCATCGCAGTTTGGTCAGACCCTTCGGGAGCACGAGGCCGGGTAATCCCACTACTGAGGGAGAACGTCACCCTCCCGGCCACGTTACGGGTGCGGAATTGGATTGATTTTCGTGAAGAGGGCAAGTTTGAAGAAAGCTTCGCGGAGTTGATTCAATATCTTCGCGGTCAACCAATCCGCAGAGGCCGGGGCAGTTTCCTTCCAAGTGTCCCTGTCACGCCGCCGCCGTACGAACCCGCTCCTGTTCTAATCACATCGTCGGTCGGTGCTGACCGCATCAACGAAAGGCTTGTCGCCAATCTTTATCGAGTCACGAGCTTGCCTGAGAGGGTGTACTACGCCTCGACCAAGCTCCGAAAAAAGAGAGAAATCGGCAAGTACATTGAGAAAGCACCTCCCTTCATTTTGCGTGAGGGCAAGCTGTACACATTCTGCGACCTAAATAAATCAGATACCTTCCAGCCCGTGATGAAGAAGGGGACGAAGATAGAGTCCGATGTCTTCAAAGATTGGTTCTCGGACGAGGACTATAGTCGTCGCGCCATTGAACTCTTGAACGTCTGCCTCAAGGAGCACGCTTGGACAAAGCGGCTTCGATTCGACGGCGTAAAGGGACGATATTTCTTTCGACCGCGCCAGATTCAGGTCGAAACGGAGGAGAGTAGCTCTGGGAGTGTTATCTATCGTTACAGCGGCGGCAAGCCTGTTCGCATACCGTGGGAAATTGGAGGCAGAACTCGGTGGAGAGAGGTCTCCACTCGCCACACGCGGCGCGTCAAGCAGGAGGACGGTTCCTATAAAGAAGAGCCGTTTGGCTGGCGACATCAGGGTTTCAGGGCCAACTTCGTGGTCGTTCTTGACAACCTGATGTTGAAGCTGGAACCGACCTACTTGTTGACGAAGGATGATGGCAAGACTCCACGCACAAACAGATGGGTCGGCCCGATACTTTCCCATTGGCTCAATCAAGAACGGAACGGCCAAATATTGCGAACCCTGAGATTTTGGTCTCTCGTTATCGCCAGAGCGAAGGAGTTGACGATTGAAACCGGGCAGACACCTATTCGTGTTGACCTCACCCCCATATCCGGCAAGCTGGGGTTTGGTATCGCGAGTGACCAATTAGATTTCGACAAGCTGATGGAAACTGAGATTCAGGACGACGCGGCAGTACCGCAGCTTGAACTTTTTGGAGAGGAGACCTCAATTGCCTACACCGAGGAAGCCGAATTCGCGGACGAAGACCGCGAGGACGAAAACGCGCCCGAAAGCTAAAGTGCTCCGCGCCGTGCCGCTAGAGTCCTTGCTTTCTCAAAGTAGTGACAGGCTCACCTGTACGTATCTGCCGGAACCCGAGCTTCTCTTTGCGAACAAGCAGCGGTGTGTTGACCCCCGTACTGGACTCGCGGCCTTCGGGCCTTACAGCAAGACAGATGCGACACGTCGTGAGCACATCCGAATTGGCATCGTCGGCCCAGCCGACGCTATCGACCGAGCGGTCGCGTTACTTGCTCAGATACAACAACCAATAGAGCAAAAAGACAGTGTCGATTGTGTTCTTCATCCTTCGTTCCCCGGTATGAATTCAGGAGAACCGTTTCAGGTCGAACTGATAACTCAGCCAATTTGGCACCGCACGCTTCGTCCATTGGACGTTCGCCTTGTCGAGCAAGAGGACGACTT
>CAYWSM010000339.1:0-7692 GCA_964460935.1 uncultured Terriglobales bacterium
CGTTGGCGGGACGCATGTATTCCGCACAGATCATTCCTGAACTGCAGAACGCACTGTCTCGGCAGAACCTGAAGATTGCCGACATTGACGCTTATGCCGTTGCTGCCGGACCGGGCTCGTTCACCGGCTTGCGCGTTGGCCTTTCTACGGTCAAAGGACTCAGTGAAGTGCTTCACAAGCCGATCGCCGCTGTGTCCGTGTTAGAGGCGGCGGCGCGAATGGCTGGGCATAACAGAAGCGTTATCGTTGCACTTGATGCCGGACGGAAACAGGTGTTCGTAGGGAACTACAGGTTTGGTGATGACTTCGCAGTAGAGCACGCCCAGGAGTCGCTGGTCGCGTATGAGGATTTCTTCCGGTCGCTTTACGGCACCCAGGCTAAAGTCTTCTCGCCGGACCAGGCGGTGAGGGATGCGGCAATAAATCACTCGGTAGCCGTGACGGAGATTGCCGCTCTACAGGCCGACATGTTTGCCCGTATCGGATACCAGAAGATCATCGCCGGCGACACCACTCCCGCTGAGGTTCTCGAAGCCAACTACATTCGTGCTTCCGACGCCGAGCTGTTTTCGCTGCCGAAGCTGATGTCATGAACGACGGCATCATTATTCGTCGCGGCATACCTGCCGATCTTCCGGAAGTCATTGTCCTGGCCGAAACTGCTGCCTACTGGCGTCCCGAGGAGTACGAAAAGATATTCACCTCGCTGCGCACGCTGCTTGTTGCCGAGTACAACGGAGCGATCCTGGGTTTTGTGATCGCTCATAACATTCTCGGCGAGTGGGAACTGGAGAACATCGCCGTTGCGCCCGCACACCGGCGTCAGGGTCTGGGACAACAGCTCGTTACTGCGCTCATCCGCGAAGCCGAACATACCCAGGCGAAAGCGATTCTTCTGGAAGTTCGCGAGTCGAATACCGCGGCGATAATCCTCTACGAGCGTTGCGGTTTTCAGCAGTACGGGCGCCGGAAAACCTACTATTCCAGCCCGTCCGAAGATGGGCTTTTGTACCGATTTTTGTGCAATCCAGCAACACTCGAAAATTGTTGAAGGGCCGTTAAAGTGGTGCTAGCTTAGATTCCTGCCGATTGGCTAGGAGGTAGGCCTGAATGGCTTCTCCCGTTCGCGAAGAACTAATAGCCAGGAGCGATGAATTTCGCCGCCTGGCCACGGAACACCAACAATATCAACAACGCCTCGAAAGCCTCACTCAAAAGCGGTACCTCTCCGAAGACGAAAAATTAGAAGAAGTCAGACTGAAAAAGCTGAAACTCCGTCTGAAGGACGAGATGGAACGTATTGTTATGCAGTACCAGCGCGGAAACGTAGCATGATCTGCTAGTAATCGGAATTGTGCCCGATGGCTCCCACGGCGGAGGCGCAACCCAGAGTGTGCGCTTCCGCCGTTCGTGTTTCTGCTCCGTCCTATCATTACAAAATCGTGAATTATGGGTGTGCGTACCTGCCTCGATAGGCACGTTCTCTCGTTTCCGCCCTATATAATCGATACTGTTCCCATGGTTCGAGACGGCTACTATTACGGACTGGCGGCCCTTGTTCTCGCAGTGCTGGTCGGGTGGTTCACCATACCTGCGCTGGCGATCATTCCTTTGTTGCTGGGCGCCTTCTTTCTCTGGTTTTTCCGCGATCCAGAGCGGCAAATCCCGGATACGCCGGGGGCCATCGTTTCGCCCGCCGACGGCAAAGTTACCAGCGTGGCGCAGATCGATATCAACGGCCGTCAGCAAATGCGGGTCAGCATCTTCCTGAATGTTTTCAACGTGCATGTGAACCGGACCCCGATCGGCGGTGTTATCCGCGATGTCGAGTACCGAAAAGGGAAATTCCATAATGCCATGGGCGAGAGTTCGTCCGAGCATAACGAGCAGAACATCGTGACCATCGACGGCGATGGGCAGACGGTCGTCCTCAAGCAGATTGCCGGATTGCTCGCGCGCCGCATCGTCTTCAATTACCGCGTGGGAGATACGGTTCAACGCGGACAGCGAATAGGCCTGATGAAGTTCGGATCGCGCTGCGACGTGATCTTCGACACCGACGCTGCTGTGAAAGTTAAGGTAGGAGATAACGTGGCCGGCGGATCGAGTGTGCTGGCAATCGCGCCTGTGACCGTATTCAATCTTCCACAGCCTACGTTTCCCGGCAGGGAGCGCGCATGAGCGACCACCCCGACCATCCGCTGCGTCGCGAGACCGATATTCCCAAAGGCCGCCGGTTCCGCCGCAGCATTTACATTTTGCCCTCCCTGTTCACGGCACTGAATATGGCGTTTGGCTATTACGCCATCTGGCAGGCCTTTAACGGCTCCGCGGCCCAGCCGTGGCATTACGACAACGCCGCCAAGGCCATCGGCTTCGCCATCCTCTTTGATGGGCTGGACGGCAAAATCGCCCGCTTGACGAACACCACCAGCGACTTCGGCCGCGAATTGGATTCCCTAGCCGATGTGATCACGTTCGGCGTGGCTCCGGCGATTCTCGCCTGGGTTTGGGGATTCCGGCAGTTAGGAACGCTGAACGGCCACGACATGCTGAATCGCGTGGTGCAATTTGGCGCGCTCACGACATTCATCTTCCTGGTAGCCGGCGCAAGCCGCCTCGCGCGGTTCAACATTCAGGCCAACCCGAAGCCCTGGAATCCGGGCCGTCCGGGGAAAAAGTATTTTGTCGGCATGGCGATTCCCGCCGGTGCGGGCGTAGTTGCCGCTGTGGTTCACTTCTTCCAGGGAGAACCGCTCACGGATTGGTGGATGTCGGTCGGCTGGGGAGTGCTGGTTTTCTGCGCGGCCATCCTGATGGTGAGCACCTGGCGCTATTACAGCTTCAAGGACATCGATTTCCGCACCCCGCATCCGATTCGAGTGATACTCATCATCGCGGCGGTGGTGTACTGTATCGTGATTGCTTCACAGATCACCTTGTTTGTGATCGCCATGGTTTACATGTTTTCCGGCGTCATTATGGGGATGGGCTTTTTGTTCCGCCGGCGCCGGGACCCTGAACAACATTCAGGCAGTAGTGTAGCGGGGGCATCGCATCAATGAGTTCGCGCACGAATCTCGGACCAGGTGGCGCAGGATTGCGCTTCGCCATCGTTGGCTCCAGCACTCTGAAGGGCAAGGAACTGGCGGAGGTTCTGCCGGAGAGTCCGCTGGCCGGCGCCGAGGTGCGTTTGCTCGACGACGAAGAGACGACCGGACAACTGGAATCGGTCGGCGAAGAAATGACCTTCGTGCAGCGCGTTGCCGCCGATAACTTTGAAGGCGCCGACGTGGTGTTCTTTGGCTCGGATGCGGCCTTCACCAAGCAGCACTGGAATCTGGCGACTCGCGCGGGCAGTGCGGTGGTCGATCTTTCTTATGCACTCGAGAACGAGAAGGGCGCTACGGTGCGCGCGCCATGGATTGATCACGAACTCGGATCGAGCACGCCGATGGACCTGCAACCTGGTCCGGTGATCGTGGCCCATCCGGCGGCGGTCGTGCTGGCCGTACTGATGCTGCGACTGAAGAAACTGGGGACTCCGAAGGTCGCGACCACGGTGATTTTCGAGCCTGCCTCGGAACGCGGGCGCAAAGGTCTCGACGAACTTCACCAGCAGACGGTAAACATCCTGTCGTTCCAGCCGTTGCCGAAAGATGTATACGACGCGCAGATTGCGTTTAACGTGCTTTCGTCTTACGGCGGCAATGCGCAGCCGACGCTGGCCAGCACCGAGAAAAAGATTGTCGATCACTTCAAGTCCGTTGTTCATGGCGAAATTCCCGTGCCGTCGCTGATGCTGGTGCAGGCGTCCGTCTTTCACGGCCACGCGTTCTCGCTTTACCTTGAACTGGACAAGCAGTTGTCGCTCGGCGAGGTGGCGCAGGCGCTCGCCGGGGAGCATCTGGAGATCGTTCATCCGCCGGAAGAAGAAGCGCCCAGTACGGTAAGTGCCGCCGGGCAGGAGGCGATCATGGTGCAACTGCGGCCTGACCTGGAGCACAAGAACGGCCTGTGGATCTGGGCGGCGGCCGACAACCTGCGCGTGCAGGCGCTTAACGCTATCGGTAGCGCCGAGCAACTGGTCGCAAGCCGGCCACGAGGACAAGTTCAATGAGCAAGGCCGGCGGGGCCTTACTTTCTATCGCCGTTCTGCTTCTGGTCTGTACCGCTGGTTGTGGTTACCACACGGCCGGCAAGGCGAATACACTTCCCACGCACATCAACGTGCTCGCCGTGCCGACATTTGTGAACCATACGCATTCGTATCGCGTGGAGCAGGTGTTCACATCGGCGGTGATTCGCGAACTGACCACGCGCACACAGTACAAGATTGTCGACGAGAAGAATGATGGCACGGACGCCATTCTGCATGCGGATATCACGCAGGCTTCGTCGGCTCCGCTGACTTACGATTCGCAAACTGGACGCGCGACGAGCGGCCTGATTACCGTGACGATACAGGTGTCGCTGGTGAACAATAAGGGAACGGTGCTGTTCTCGAATCCGAACTACACATTCCGCGAAGAGTACGAAATTACGCAGGAAGTGTCGAGCTTCTTCGACGAAGAGTCGCCCGCGCTGGAGCGCATGTCGCGCGACATGGCCCGCAGCCTGGTATCGAATATTCTGGAGGGCTTCTAATGCGGGCGTTCGCCCAACCCGATCGTTTTGTCGCCGAGGTCAAGGACCGCAAGACCAAGCCGCTCTACCTCTTCATCGGCGATGAAGCCTTCTTCCGCAAGCGCTGCCGCGAAGCCGTCCTGAGCTTTCTTATTCCGGGCGATATGCGCGAGTTCAGCCTGTACGACTTCGACCTTGGCGAAACTGAGCTGATGGAAGTCTTGGATCGCGCACGGACGCCATCGCTGATGGCGCCATTTCAGGTGTTTTTTGTGCGCGGCGTGAAGGAGCTTTACGGCCGCGGATCGCACGATGCCGAGTTCGACGCGATCAAGGCGTACGCGGAGAATCCGAATCCCGACGCCATGGTGATCTTCGTCGCCGATCATGTGTCGATCCCATCTGATCCGCGCAAAATGGACATGACGGACCGCGACCGCTACGGCCGCATCAAGGAAACTCTCGGCGAGTTCTGCGAAACCATCGAACTGGCACGAGTGGAAGAAGGCGAGGCCGTGAAGTGGATCACCGATCAGGCCGGTAATGAAGGCGTGAAAGTCGATACCGATGCTGCCCGCGAGTTGGTCGACGCGCTTGGTGGCGACATGATGCTGGTCTCGAACGAACTTGAGAAGCTGACGCTCTACGTCGGTGAGAAAAAGCGCATCACCCTTGGCGATGTCGAAACGATGGTGCTGGCAGCCAAGCAGCGGTCGCTCTATGAATTAACCGACGCGATCTCGGCGAAGGATCGCGTGAAAGCCTTGCAGGTACTCGACGCGATTCTGTCATCTGGCGACGGGGAAGAAGCGGCGATCGGACATCTTTATATGCTGGCGAAAACCTTCCGCCAGATGCTGGTGATCTTCGAGCGCAAAGTCCGCGACTCGCGCATGCTCTGGCAGGCGCTGTGGCAGGGTTTCCGTGTGCCTCCGTTTGCGGCCGAAGACATCATCCGACAGGCACGGCGTTACCAATCGCGCCGCGAGCTATCGCGAGCGTTACGGCTGATCGCCCGGGCGGATTTGGCTCTTCGCTCGACTCCTCCGAGCAAGCGCATGGTGCTGGAGAACCTGGTGATGGAGCTGGCGTCAGAGAAACGGACGGCGGAACAGCCGGGGTATATGCAGCAGGAGTTGCTGGTGTAGTCCTAAAGCGATATGACAGCGGAAGATCGAGCATCGCAAGTCTGGGCGGATTTCAACGGGTTATTCGGTCCGATTCTTTGCCTCTCACATAAGGACTATTCGACCGACCGTGCAGGACGGAAGGTGGAGCTTTCGACCGGCATGAAGCTAACGGCCTACATGGAGGATCTCGATGACGATGGGAACCCTGACGATCTCGTCGCATCGGGTGTGGTTGAGCCCTCTCCCGAGACGCTTCGTTGTAACGGATCACGTTGGGTTCTTAGGATCGATGAGAACGGTGTGAGGCACGAGTCGGAAATCCAAAAGTAAAGTTCTTCAGTTCGATGCATGACCTTATGGCTTCAATCCGCTGCGCTAGTTTCCGCCGTAATTATCTTCTATTTCGTCATGTGGTTCTGGTACGGAAAAGATCCCAAGCCCGGAACCATTGTCACTCGGTATGAACCGCCTCGTGACGTGTCGCCGGCACTTACTCGCTACATATGGAAGCAGCAGTTCGATGAGCGAGTGATTTGGTCCGGACTTCTAAGCTTAGTTTCACGCGGGCTTGCAGTTCTCGAAAAGAAGACGGACGCAACCTACATCAGGCCAGTATGGCCTCCCAAGCGAAAACCTACGCTCCCAAAAGAGGAGTTTGCACTTTACGATCGGCTCGCTACAGCTCGCGGCAGGAAAGGTGTCCGCTTGTCATTGCTCGATGACACCATGGCGGAAATGGCTGTACGGATGGCGGTGACTTTGCGGAGGACGAATCAAGGTTTGTGGTTTGTAGAGAATCGGAATGTCGTGCTTGCGGGCTCTGCGTTGTCGGGCATTACATTGCTGCTCACGGCGAAGCCTACTACCCCCGAGCAGTTGTTCATTTTGCTGCTCCCTTCAGTATTGATTGCTTTAGGCGCGTTCTACAGCTTTTTTGTCATTCAGCGGATTTTTGAGCTCGTGCGCGTTAGCCGCGAGCATCCGAGTGTTTCCATAGTGCGACGTCTTCTAATGATGCTGCTGCTTGAACTGCCAAGCGCATGTGCAGTTGCGTTTGGGGCGATGATCCTGGGCGTCCAGTTTGGCTGGACACTGCTGACAACAGCTGCCGTGCTAACCGCAGTGAATTTGCTGTTCTTGTACTTGATGAAAGCTCCGACCCAGCAGGGCTGCAAGCTCCTCGACGAAATCGAAGGTTTCCGTCATTTTCTATCTATGGTGGAGCGCCTTCCGATGGACTTGCCGGATGCGCCTGCCACCAAGGCCGGACTGTACGAAAAATATCTGCCGTATGCCCTCGCACTCGAAGTCGAACAGCAGTGGTGCGATCAGACTGCGGCGATTGCTTCCAGCGATCACGACTTGTCAGACTTGGGTGAGGGAGTTCACCTCGTCCAGATCGGGATGTGGGATGGCAGGCCGGTAGAGGTTGCGTACTACCCAAGAACGAAGTGACATGGCTCTAACGTGGGCTAAAAGCGTATGTCCTCCGCTTCGCTTCGGACAATGCGGTTGACATCGGTTCGCCAGATCAGCAGATCATCTGATAGCCAGATAACCAGATATTCCGATGACCAGATAGTTCACTTTTCCGCTATCCGCAACAAGTCCAACAAATTCGGAGTTTCTGCACCTCAGCAGTAAACCCAACATCTTGTAGGTGCCATTTCAGGAAACCGCATTGGTAGTACATTCCCTAAAGTAATGATTTCCACACGTCTCACCTTGAAAAAACTCATTGACAGGCAACGGTTTAGGCGTAGGATGTGGTCAAAAGTGGTAGAAAGTGGAGCTCAAAGGGAGCCCGGTGGAGCAGGATGGGATCCCGAGGATGGAATGAACAGAATCAGCGAATTCGGGTTCGATTCCACCAAAAATGACCTCACTTTCACCTCTTTTACGGTTTTGACCAATGTTTCGCGGCAATCACCCAACT
>CAYWSM010000340.1:0-1769 GCA_964460935.1 uncultured Terriglobales bacterium
AAAAGCAAAACTTAGGCGTTTGCTTTTTGATGACACTCGGTACACTTTGTCGGGGCCTTCTTGCCTTTGGCGTTTTCCGCTTTGTGGCAATCGATGCAGGTTCCGGCGGTCGCAGTCGGATTATGGAATGCAGCCTGCGCCTTGGTCTTCATCGGAGCAGTGGCCGTCGAAGTGTGGCAGTCCTGGCACTTCTGGTGCGGGGACGCGAGGGCCTTCTCCGGTTTCGAAGCATGATGGCAGGTGTCGCACTTCGCCATTCCGGCATGAGCCTTGTGATCGAATTTAACGCCGCCCATCGGGGCGCCCTTCAGAATCACAGTCCCGGGTGCCGTTTCCGCGGCGTACGCACAGACAGCCAGAATCAACATGAGCCCAAGAACAACAACAAAAATACGGATGACGTTTTTCACAGCGCCTCCAAAGATTTAAAGGACTACAGCTTTGGCCAAAGCAGAACCCTTAATAGATCGGGATTCTCAGAGGCGATGGCAGTATAGAAGCGGAGCGGCGGTCGGGATGTGACGATCAACACGCGCGGAATGGTTATGTTTATAAGCTGGAATCGCCGGCCATCACACACTGGAAGGATTGATCGAGAGCGTTTCCGCTCAAAACTTTACGGCTGTTCCCGTTTCGGGAAAGTGTGTGACGAACTTTTCACGGTTCCGTTCTTTATCGCTGATTTCCGGGCAGCCGCGTCGTAAATTTCCCCTATGGCAGCGGATTCTCAGCGCAAAAGCGATGTCGCGCTTCAGCCCGCGGGCGATCCTCTCAAAAGCTGCGCGGCCGTTTCGGTCTACCGCAATCGTGACATAACGTCTCGGCGCAATGGTTGAAGCCAGGAACTTTGGCGGCGCACAATCCGTAGCCTGAGTATGCGGCGATTTGCTGACAGCTTCGGGCAAGTGTTTCGCGCCATGTGGACGCACAAGTTGCGATCCTTCCTGACCATGTTTGGGATCGCGTGGGGCGTCGGTTCGCTGCTGCTTCTTGTCGGCCTCGGAGAAGGTTTTCGCGCGGGCACGGAAAAGAATCTTACAAACTTTGGCGAAGACTACATGCAGGTGTTCAACGGCCGCGTGCCGGCAATCGGCGGCAGCCAGCTTTCGTCTCGCCAGTACTACCTCAATTATTCCGATTATCTGGGCATTCGCAATTCGCCCTATGTGCGGAATGCCACGCCCGTCATCTACCGTGGCGACCTTCGCCTGGTAAGCGAGTACGGCAGCAGCAACGGCTACGTGGATGGTTCCGAACCGCAGTTTTACGACATTCGCCGCCAGCCGATCGATCAGGGACGGTGGCTGAACTGGGACGACGAACACCAACGTCATAACGTTTGCGTTATCGGAAACGAATTCGTGCGGATATTGTTCCCCGGTCACCCGGCGGTCGGCAGCAGGATTCTGGTCAACGGTGTGCCGTTCGAAGTGATCGGCACCATCCAGAAAATCGGCCACGGCAACAATAGCGACCAGAACATGCGCCTGGTGATGCCCTACAGCACGATGCTGATGTACTTCCCCATGCAGGGTGACGGCAACGCCACGGCGATCAAGTACGTAGCCTACCAGCCGATTACGCGTGAGCAACACGAAGAAGCCAAGCAGGCCGTCCGCGCCATCATTGCGCGCAACCACAATTTCAATCCTGAGACACCCGATGCTTTCGACGACTGGGATTCCATCGAGAGCGCCGAAATGGTCGGCAAGATTTCCGATGCCATGGACACGTTTCTCGGAGCTGTTGGCTTGGTGACGCTCGCTCTG
>CAYWSM010000341.1:0-9307 GCA_964460935.1 uncultured Terriglobales bacterium
CTGAAAAACAGCGCGAGTCCCAACAGCATTGAAAGAATGCCGACAACTTCGTTTGCGCCGAGGCGCTGGGGTTGATCGTGGACCCTGAGGTTGTTGCCCCCGAAAAGCAGAAACAACCCGATCACGAAATCCATTCCAGCAACCACATTGCGGAGCTTGACTCGGATCATCTGCTCTCCTATTTGTTGTCGCACTTCTTTAGGCATCGTGCTTTAAGCTCTTGGAGGCTGGTGGCCCGGATGACCTTCACGTTACCACAAGTAATCTGTGCCCCAGGTTCGGTCCTTCAGTTGGACCTAACCTGGGCGTGCTAACTCGGGTTCCACCACATTACTTTCTCTCCGTAAGTACACCTCACCAATATCTAACCTTCGGGTTACCGTCGTGATCTGATTCTCTAACCTCATCTTCGTTAGACTATCCACAGCGTTAGATGAATGCACCGGTGTCTGCACCGGCTTCCTGATCTTTCTTATATTGGCATATCAAAACCTTCCGGGTCCTGTTTCACTTCGTCCCTTCGACCTTCGCACTTTATACTTCGTGTAAGTCTCTGATTCTTAAATTGATACCCCTAACGCACTGATTCTGCTGTTCTTACGAAAACAATCGTGTAAGTCGATGATTCTAAAGATCAAGTTATAGGGGGTACCCCCCTCTTTTCGTCGCTGACACCTCGAGTTTCCGGTCGTAATCCCCTGTCTCAATCCTGCATAGATACAATGTTGCCCTCATGCCCGAGCTTCCCGACATTACTGTCTACATCGAGGCCCTCGAGAAGCGCATTCTTGGCCAGAAGCTCATTTCCGTTCTGATTCGGGCGCCTTATCTTTTGCGGACCGTAACTCCTACGTTACAAAGCATCGAGGGCAGGGAAGCCACCCAGTTGCGCCGGCTCGGCAAGCGAATCTGCATTGGCTTCGACAACGACGTTTGGCTGGTCCTGCACCTGATGATCGCCGGGCGGCTGCACTGGTCGGCCAAACGAGGCTTACAGTCGCGGAGCCTGGCCGCCCTCGAGTTCACCAGCGGCACTTTGACGCTCACGGAAGCCGGTTCGAGAAAACGTGCAGCTCTGCACGTGGTCAGCGGAGAAGCCGGCTTGCAAGCGCTCGATCCCGGTGGAGCCGATGTTCTTGCGATCGACCTTGACCGCTTCGCTGCCATCCTTCGGTCCGACAACCATACGCTCAAGCGTGCGCTTACCGATCCGCACCTCTTCAGTGGGATTGGCAACGCTTACTCCGACGAAATCCTGCACGCAGCGCAGTTGTCTCCGCTGGCCTTGACGCAAAAAATCGGAGACGATGAGATCAAGCGCCTCTACGAGGCTACGCGCGCACAACTGCTGCTGTGGACCGATCGCCTCCGCACCGAGACTGGCAGCGGGTTTCCGGAGAAGGTGACTGCCTTCCGCAAGGACATGGCTGTTCACGGACGCTATCGGGAGCCGTGCCCTCGCTGCGGCGCGAAAGTCCAACGCATTCGATATGCGGCGAACGAAACCAACTACTGTCCTCGCTGCCAGACGGGCGGTAAGCTGCTGGCTGACCGCAGCCTTTCACGACTGCTTCGCAAAGACTGGCCGAAGACCGCAGAAGAGCTCGAGTAGGTTTCCTTTCCTTTACTTGAACCCGCCGAGACAAACAATCCCGCAGCGATCCTCATCTCACATATTGGGATAAACGGGTCGGCCAACAGATCATGCGTATTTTTCGTAACAGCGCACTTGTCGCGCTAGTTTCAGTTACTCTCCTTCTGCAGGCGCAACAGCTGCCGGCGCCTAACCAGCCGCCCGCCAAGACGGATCCGCAGACCAAGGAAGTCCTGCCTTCGTACGAAGGGCAGAACGTTTCGTCCATAGAGATCGCCGGCGAACCCAATTTTGACGAGCAGGCGATACTTCCATCTTTGCCGCAAAAAGCCGGCCAGCCTTTCTCGCAGGCCAAAATCAACGAGAGCGCGAATGTGCTGATGGCGACCGGGCGTTTCAAGGCTGTCCAGGTAAAAATTGTTCCCGATGTGAACGGCGTTCGCGTGCTGCTGGTCGTGCAGCCCGGAATGTACTTCGGGATGTATTTCTTTCCCGGAGCCGTCGGCCCTTTCGCCTATTCGCAGTTGTTGCAGATCGCCAACTATCCCCCGGAAGGTCCCTACACAAATGAGGACGTTAAGACTGCCAGCAACCTGCTGCTGCGTTTTTATCAACGCAACGGTTACTTCCACGCCCAGATCAAACCCGAGCTGCGGCAGGATCGGCAGCACGGGATCGTCAGTGTGGTCTATCGAACTACGCTGGGCAAGAAGGCCAAGTTCGGCAATGTCACCATTCAGGGCGCCACTCCCGAGGATGCGGCACAGTTGAAAGGCAAGGTCACTTCATTGATGGCCCGGCTGAAGGGATCTGCCATCCGGCCTGGCAAGACGTACTCGTTGAAGACGGTGCAGAACGCCACTCGCTATCTTGAGAACTCACTGATGAAGCAGGGCCATCTTGCCGCCACCGTGAAACTCATTGGCGCCACTTACGACCCTGCTACGAACCGCGCAGACATAGGTTTTCAGGTCAAGACCGGGCCGATTATGAACGTCAAAGTGGAGGGCGCCCACCTGTGGAGTTGGACCAAGCACAAATTACTGCCCATTTATCAGCAGGTAGGAGTTGACCAGGAAATCGTTCAGGAAGGCCAGCGCGACCTGGTTTCCTATTTTCAATCGAAGGGATACTTCGACGCCAAGGTAAATGTGAATGTCACCCCCACGGCCAAGGGCCAAGACATCATTTACCAGATACAGAAAGGGCCGCGCCACAAAGTCGATGACGTGAGCATCGCCGGGAACACGACGCTGCCGAATGACGACCTGATCTCGCATGTCGCGGTGAAGAAAGGACACTTCCTTTCGCACGGTTCCTACAGCGAACAACTGGTTCGCCAGAGCGTCAAGAATCTCGAGGCCGTTTACAAGGCGGCGGGCTTCAGCACCGTGAAGGTTCAACCGGAAGTCAAGAATGCCAGTGGCAACATTGATGTCACCTTCCGGGTAGTCGAAGGGCCCCGCGACATTGTCGAAAGCTTGCAAGTCGTCGGCAACGACACCATGCCAGTTTCCGACCTTGTGCCCGGCGGATTACAGGTCAGACCGGGACAGCCTTATTCGCAGAAATTGGTTGACCAGGACCGCACCAACATCACGGCGCGATACCTGCAACTTGGCTATCTCACGTCCACGTTTATCGAAACCGTAAAGCAGGCTGGCAAGGATCCGCATCGTCTCGCGGTGACGTACAAGATTTATGAAGGGCCTCGCGTAATCGCGTCGAATATAGTTACCGTCGGTGGAAAGGACACGAAACGAAGCTTCATCGATAAAACGGTGCAGTTACAAGCGAAGGCGCCACTCACCACGACCGAAATGCTCTCGGCCGAAAGCAGGCTGTATGAGCCGGGTATCTTCGATTGGGCCGAGGTCGATCCGCGCCGCCAGATCACCACGCAGAACCAGGAAGATGTCGTGGTGAAAGTTCATGAGGCGCAGCGGAACTCAATCACGTACGGCTTTGGGTTCGAGATCATCAAGCGCGGAGGCAGTATTCCCGGAGGCACTGTGACCGTGCCCGGTATTCCACCCATTGGAGTCTCTCAGAATTTCAAGACCTCGGAAAAAACCTTTTACGGACCGCGCGGTACCTTCGAATACACGCGCAAGAACATTCGGGGTAAGGCGGAAACGTTGACGTTAGGCGGATTAGCGGGCCGCCTCGATCAGCGCGGCAACATCACTTTCCAGGATCCCCACTTCCGCGGCACGAACTGGGCCTCGGATGTCTCGTTGCTTGGCGAACATGACAGTACCAATCCCATTTTCACGTCCCGGATTGGCCAAGTCAGTGCGCAACTGCAACACATACTGAATGCAGATAAGACCCAGCATGTGTTCTTGCGTTACAACTTCAGCGAAACCGGAATAACTCGATTGCTGCCGGGATTCCAGGACCTGGTGCCGCCGGAGGATCGTCACGTGCGCCTGTCCACTCTCGCTGCCAGTTACATTCGCGACACACGCGACAACACGCTCGATGCCCACAAAGGCATTTACGAGAGTCTGGAATTTGATTTCAATCCGAGCGCTCTTGGTTCGAGCGTCGATTTCTCCCGCCTGCTGGGCCAGGTTGCATATTTTAAGCAGCTCTCTCCCGACAAGATTATTTGGGCGAACAGCCTGCGACTCGGATTCATACAGCCCTTCAATGGCAGTCACATTCCGCTCGAAGAAGCATTTTTCTCCGGTGGCGGCAGCACGTTACGCGGATTTCCACTCAACGGCGCCGGCCCGCAGCGGACCATCACCATCTGCGGAAATCCCGCGGATCAGAGTACCTGTGCGGTTACAACCGTGCCCGTGGGCGGAAACGAGTTGCTGATTGTGAATTCCGAGTTCCGCATTCCTGTCCCGCTCAAGAATGGTTTGGGGGTTGTCGCGTTTTATGATGGTGGCAACGTGTTCCCGAAGGTCGGATTTCATGGCCAATACACGAATTCCATCGGCTTCGGAATCCGCTATGCGACACCGGTGGGCCCTGTGCGCGTCGATATTGGACACAATCTGAATGCTCCTCCCGGCGTAGGCGGCATCCAATATTTCATTACTTTAGGACAGGCATTTTGACCGCAGCTCCCAATTTTCCTCCTGGATATGGCCCGGAAGAACGGCTGGCGCAACAACCGCCTTTGCCACCTCGGCGACCGTTATGGCAGAGGATTCTTCTGTGGACCGGCATCGTCCTTCTTATCCTTATTGTTGCGGCCGTAGTCGGTGTTTATGCGCTGTTGCACAGCCGGTCATTCCACGCCTATGTGCTTCGTACCGCGCAGCAGAAGGCCAGCGCTGCCCTCAATACGAATGTTCGCGTCCAGGAATTCGCGCTTAACTTCTCCGGCATCAGTCCGGCTCTCGATCTCTATGGTGTCGTGATCGAAGGCGCTCCGCCGCACCCGAATCCGCCGTTACTCCAGGTTTCGCACATGCGGGCCGCCGTGCGGATCACCTCTGTGCTCAATCGTCAGTGGTATCTGAACGAAATCACCATTAACGAGCCGGTGCTCCAGATTGTGGTGGACAAGAACGGGCAATCGAACCTGCCGCAGATGCAGAGCAGCGGCAGCTCCAGCAACACCAATATCTTCGATCTCGGCATTCGTCACGCTGTGCTCGATCGTGGCGTCGTCTTCTACAACAATTACAAGAGCGCCATGGAAGCCGATCTCCATGACCTCGATCTGCGTGCGCACTACAACACCGGCGATCGCAGCTACGCCGGGACGCTGGCCTACAACGACGGCCACCTTAACATGGCCGCGTACAGGACCATCCCTCATTCGTTCCATGCGGACTTTGTTGCCGCGCCGACGCAGTTTGTCCTGAAGGATGCCACACTCCAGAGCGGTCCTTCGCAGTTCGTCCTGAACGCTACCGTTATCGATTACTCGAATCCCAAGGTGGCGGCCACCTACGCGGCGAATATCAATGGTGGAGAATTCCGCCAGATCCTGAAAAACCCCACCATTCCCACCGGCACCATTAATTTGGATGGAAAAGTGAATTACGCGCCGCAGCCCGGCGTCCCCGCGCTTCAGGGCGTAAATCTTCAGGGCACGCTGCACAGTAATGAATTGCTTGTACGCGCGCCTCAGTTCAGCGGGCCGATTCGGAACCTGAATGCCAATTACAGCGTGGACAATGGCAACTTCCTTGTGCCAAGCCTCACTGCACAGCTTCTTGGTGGACAGCTCAAAGGCGCTCTGACGGTGCATGATGTTACCGGCACACAAGAATCGAAGTTGAATGCGGCTCTCAACAACGTGAACCTGGGGGCGCTGAAGTCTCTGGTGAAATCTCCGGCGATGAATAACGTTGGTGTTGCAGGAAAGGCCGACGCCTATGTTCAAGCGACTTGGGCGAAGAGTTTCACCAACCTTGATGTCAATCTTAAGGCGGACCTGAACTCCACGGTGACGCCGACCCCTGCCGCGCCAACTACCGCTACCCCAAGGGTTACAAACATTACCACCGCTCAACCCGCCGCCACTCAGCCGATTCCCGCTATCGGCCACATCCAGGCTCACTACTCCGGCAAGTCGAAGCAGTTGAGCGTTACGAACAGCTACATCCGCACGCCGCAGATGACCATGACGGCAAACGGCGCGTTGAACGGACGCACAGGGCTGGCGATCAATCTCGATCGCGTTGATCTCCATCAGATCGCGTCATTGGCGAATGCCTTCAGCACAAGCGCCAAACCGGCCATACTGCCTGATATCTCCGGTATCGCCAGCTTCCAAGGCCAGGTGCGTGGAGCCATGACCACCCCACACCTGACTGGCCAGCTCCAGATCAACTCGCTCGCTTATAACGGACTTCAGTGGCGACTGCTGCGTACGAATGTTGACGTGAGTCCCGAGCGAGCGGCCCTGACGAACGGCGTTCTATTTGCCGTGGGTCCGGGCCAGGCTAATTTCAGCGCGAGCGTTGGACTGCACAAGTGGTCGTTTACAGACGCAAGCCCGCTCGCAGCTACTCTAAACGCACATCAGCTCAATCTGGCAAATCTGGCGAAGGCCGGTAATGTACAAGCGCTGATTTCCGGAACGCTCTCTGTAAACCTCAATGCCCATGGGACCCGCAATATCCCAATCGGAACCGCACAGGTACAGCTCACGAAGGCTGTCCTAAGCGGGCAGCCCATTCAATCCATCAATCTCAACGCCAACAGCGACGGGAATCTCGTTCGTTCTAACCTGAATGTTACATTGCCGGCGGGAACGGCCATCGCCAATGGCACTTACGATCTGAAGCAGCAGAACTACGACGTGGTTTTGCGCGCGGTCGGCATCCAGCTAGGGCAGTTGACAGCCGTGAAGTCCAAGGACATGGGAGTCTCCGGCGTTCTCAGCTTGAATGCCAGCGGACGCGGCAACATTCACAACCCGCAGCTTTCCGCGACTCTTGCCATTCCCAAGCTTCAGGTCAAAGACCAGTCCATCAACAACATTGATGTCAAAGCTGATGTCGCCAATCACGTCGCGAACGTCGTGCTCGGATCGCAGGTCATCAACACATCGCTCGGTGGACACGCGACCATCAACCTGACCGGTGATTACGAAACTACCGCCACGATCGATACGCAATCGATCCCGCTGGCGCCGCTTGTAGCCGTGTATATGCCCGATCAGGCGGGAAACATTACAGGGCAGACGGAGGTCCACGGCACACTGCGCGGGCCCCTGAAACAGCCGAAGAACGTGGAAGCGCACGTCACAATCCCCACGTTGGCCGTGAATTATCAAAACCGTGTGCAGATCGGAGCGCCGCAGCCGATCCGTATCGATTACGTGAACGGCGTCCTCGCCGTCCAGCGCTCTGCGCTGCAAGGTACCGCCACCGATCTCCAGTTCCAGGGACGCGTGCCGGTGGTAGATAGAACGAAGCCCGTGTCGTTGCTCTTGCTCGGCACCGTAGATCTCAAACTCCTGCAGATGTTCGATCCTGATCTCACTACCTCGGGACAGTTGCGGTTCGACATCAACTCGTTCGGCGAACTGGCAAATCCGAACGTTGAAGGTCAGGTTCGCATCGTCAATGCGGCTCTGGCCACGACAAGCGCGCCTCTCGGTTTGTCCAACGGCAACGGTGTGCTTACTCTTACTCGCGACCGCCTCAACATCACCGAGTTCCAAGGCACAGTGGGTGGAGGCACTGTAACGGCTCGTGGAGGAGTGGTCTATCGTCCCGGTCTGTCCTTCGATATGGCTCTCCAGGGGAAGGGCATCCGCCTGCTTTATCCCGATGGTGTGCGCTCCGGGTTCGGAATGAATCTCACGCTGGCGGGAACCACGGAGGCGGCAACTCTCCGCGGGCAGGTGAACCTGTATAACGTCTCGTTTACGCCCCAATTCGATCTCACATCGATGATGGGACAGTTCGGAGGTACCACCGCAGCGCCTCCTAGCCAGGGCTTCAGCAACAACTTGCAACTTGACCTTCAGGTTCGCACTCTGCAGGGACTGAATCTTGTGAGCCGCCAACTGAGTGTTGACGGTTCCGTGAACCTGAACGTCAGGGGAACGGCTGCGCAGCCCGTCATTCTGGGACGCATGAACCTGACTGGCGGCGACTTCCTATTCAATAACGAACGTTTCGTCCTGCAAGGGGGGACGATCGATTTCGTCAATCCTTCGATGACGCAACCGGTTCTCAACGTCGCGGTCAATACCACGGTTCAACAGTACAAAGTCGCAATGCGTTTCGAAGGCCCGGTGGATCATATGCGGACAAGCTACACATCTGATCCTGCGTTGCCTCCGGCCGATATCATTCACTTGGTCGCCTTCGGCAGCACGAGCGAGTCCGCGGCAGCAAATCCATCGCCTCCGGGCAATCTAGCAGCCGAACAGAAGATTGCTTCGGCTGTTAGCGGACAGGTCACAAGCCGTGTTGCCAAGATCGCGGGTCTGTCGCAATTGTCGATCGATCCTACGCTGGGAGGCCCTGGTACCAGTCAGACGAATCCGGGAGCCGTTGTCACGGTGCAACAGCGCGTGACCAGTAAGATCTTTGTCACGTTTTCGACCGATGTGACCTCGACTCAGAATCAGGTGATCCAGCTTCAGTACCGGTCGAGCCCGAGATTCTCGTTTAGCGGAACGCGCGACCAGAACGGCGGTTTTGCAGTCGATACCCAGATCCATAAGAGCTGGTAACGGTTCAAGCCACGCGTGAGGTTCCTGCGGGATCCTCACGCAGTAAGCCTTCGTTCCGCAGCAGCTTATCCAGTCCGTCCACTAGCGCGTCCACAGTGGCAACGGACGGCTGTTGCAACACCGCCCGAACATCGGTAGCCATGTTGCTCGGTCGATTAGGGCACAGCGTCTCCGCAAACTGGAGCAGCCTTTTTTCTCCGGGATGCGGCTGCTCATTGACGGCAAACAGGATGTCGAAGTAGCTCGCTAACAAAGCCGTTACACGGTGATTGACGCTTACCGGATCGTTCCGCTCCAGCGCGAGCTCGATCTGGTGCCGGTAAGAAGACATGTTCCGTCGCAGGATAGGGAAGTTCTTTTCGATGATCGCCTGCTTCAATTCCGGCGGATACGGCACATTCGCCTTTTCGCGGACCCGGCCGAACCATCCCACGCGATCGAACAATGTTTTGGCGTTCCGCACGTTGTACCAGAAGCACGTGGAGTAGCCGATCGAAGCCTCATGCCGCTGCAATACCCGATCCAGTTCGCCTTCGATCCATGAAGTG
>CAYWSM010000342.1:0-1592 GCA_964460935.1 uncultured Terriglobales bacterium
GTGGCGGCATCGGTGCTGGTGGGTGATCCGCCGAAGGTGCGTCCGGCGGCCGATTTGCGTATGGCACGTTTGCGGGGAACCGTAGCCATGGTGCTTCAGAAACACTTCGGGGCCAATTCGCCGGAGACGTTTGAGGAGCAGGTCCAAGCTACACGCTCGGTTGCCAAAAGTAGGCTCAGCAAGACGGCCGCGGTGGCAGAAAGCCGTTCTTGAGTATCGGCATTGGTTTCTGTGCCGAATCGGATTTCTTTTCTGCTCAGTATCAAGGAGAAGTGCCGCGCTGGACAGACTTGCGGGCTCCCATGAATCTATCCCGCTCAATTCGGAAGTGCATCCCGCTGGCCGTCATGCTCTTAAACGCGCTGGTGGTTACTCAGGCGCAAGAAAAATGGGTTGGATCCTGGGCGGCGTCGCAACAACTCGTTGAACCTCAAAATTCGATCAGCGCCAGCGATTACAACGACGTCACTTTGCGACAGATCGTTCACTTGACCATCGGTGGAACAGCGCTGCGCCTGCATGTTTCGAACCGGTACGGTGTGGTTCCGCTGCATATCACATCGGTTCATATTGCGCGCTCGCTGGCCAACGACTCGAGCAAGATCGATTTGCATTCGGACTTGCCGGTGACGTTTGCCGGAGATCAGGAGTTGATGATTCCCGCGGGAGCAGAATATGTCTCGGATGCGCTGGCCGGCGAGTTTGCTCCTGCGTCGGACCTCGCGGTCAGTATGCATTTCGATTTGCTGCCGGCGGAACAGACTGGACATCCGGGATCGCGCGCCACTTCCTATTTATCTCACGGCAACCTGATCGCGGCTGCCGAACTCCCCGAAGCGAAGAAAATCGAGCACTGGTACTTCCTATCCGGCGTCGATGTGCTGGCTCCGGCGCAAGCCTGGTCGATCGTGGTGGTCGGCGATTCAATCACCGACGGTCATGGTGCCACCACAGATGGAAACAATCGCTGGACCGATATTCTTGCGCGGCGACTGCAGATTGCTCCCCAGACTAGCGAGGTCGCGGTCTTGAACCACGGTATAGGCGGCAATCGTTTGCTGTTGAACGGGCTCGGACCCAATGCTCTGGCTCGCTTTAACGATGACGTCGTCGCGCAGGCGGGAGTCCGCTATCTGATCGTTCTCGAAGGGATTAACGATATCGGCATGTTCGCGCGCACGGAAGAACACTCGCCGGCGGAACATCAAGAACTCGTCCGGGAAATGGTGGCCGCCTACGAACAAATGATCGCCCGTGCTCATACATACGGAATCAAAGTGCTGGGATGCACGGTTCTGCCCTTCGGCGAATCGAAGTATTATCATCCTGACGCCGCCGAAGAAGCGGACCGGCAAGCGGTCAACACCTGGATACGAACCCCCGGACATTTTGACGCAGTGATCGATTTTGATCAGGTGATGCGCGATCCCGCGGCTCCCGATCGCTTGTTAACGAAGTTCGACTCCGGCGACCATTTGCATCCTTCGCCGGAAGGCTACGCGGCGATGGGAAACGCAATCCCGCTCGCGTTGCTTACTACAAAAACAGAACAAATGCGTAAGGGACATCAAGCGAGCAAACAATGGGACATC
>CAYWSM010000343.1:0-6790 GCA_964460935.1 uncultured Terriglobales bacterium
CCGCGATTTACTTCGGTCATGGAAGTCGCGTACGACAGGCGAATGTGTTCTTTCGTCCCAAACGCTTCGCCCGGAACGACAACGACGTGCGCCTCGCGAAGCAGTTTCCCGGCCACATCCGCCGCCGAGTTCATGCCGCCCTTGCCGAAGAACTTCGACACATTCGGATAGGCATAAAACGCGCCATGCGGCGTCGTGCAGGTGATTCCCGGAATATCATTCAAGCCGCTTACAATGCGGTCGCGAAGCTTGCGATAGTCGGCAAGCATTTCGTCCACACACTCCTGAGGACCATTCAACGCCGCGATCGACGCCTTTTGCACAATCGAAGTCGGGTTCGATGTTGACTGGCTCTGCAGCTTGTTCATTGCCGCCGTAATCGGAGCCGGTGAAAGCGCGTATCCCATGCGCCATCCGGTCATGGCATAGGTTTTCGACAGCGAGCCAAGCACGATCACGTGTTCCTTGCAGTCAGTAAGCGATCCCGACGAGAAGCGCTTGCCCGTAAAGTTCAGGTACACGTAGCATTCGTCGGCCAGGACATAGATTCCACGGCTGTGCGCAAGGCGAACAATCGCCTCGATGTCCTCGGGCTTCATGACCGCGCCGGATGGATTACTGGGCGTGTTCAGGATGATGGCCTTGGTGCGCGGCGTGATGGTGCGCTCCACCTGCTCCACCGTGAGTTCGAACCCATTCGCCTCGTCGGTCTTGACGTAAACCGGAACTCCGCCACCGTACTGGATGATGTCCTTGAACGAAACCCAGTAGGGCACCGGCAGGATGACTTCATCTCCGTGATCAACCAGCACCTGGATGGCATTGAAGAGCGCGTGCTTGCCGCCGGTGGAGGCTATGACCTCTTCGCGCTTGTAGTCGGAGCCGAAATCCTTCGCGTGGCGATTGCGGATGGCGTCCTTCAGATCGGCAATGCCGCCCACCGCTGTGTATTTTGTAAAGTTGGAGTTAATTGCCGCAATGGCAGCGTCCTTGATGTGCTGCGGTGTCGCGAAGTGCGGCTCGCCCGCGCCGTAATCGACGAGATCGGCGCCGGCAGCGCGAAGCTTTTCGGCCTCGGCCACTACGGCCATGGTGGTGGAAACTTCAATGCGGTTGATGCGTTCGGTCAAAGTGAGCGGAGATATCGTCGTTGTTGCCATTACATGTGGCACAGGCATTTCTGCCTGTGCTCCTCCTTTATTTATTTTCCGTTGACTTTGCTATGCAACCGTTCTTCGACGGCTTTCGGGACGAGTCCGGCGACCGAACCGCCCAGGCGAGCAATCTCCTTCACCAGCCGGGAACTCACATAGGAGTAACTGACGGCGGGCATCATGAAAACCGTTTCTAACTCTGGATACAGCTTACGATTCATGAGCGCCATCTGCAATTCGTATTCGTAGTCGCTGATTGCCCGTATGCCGCGCAGCAATGCCCGGGCCTTCACCTGCTTTGCATAATCCACCAATAACCCGCCGAATGTGTCCACACGCACATTATCCATGTGCGACGTAAACTCCTTCAGCATCCCGATGCGCTCATCGAGTGTGAACAACGGATACTTTTCCGGGTTATGCAGGATCGCGACGATCAACTCGTCGAAGATCAAGCTGCCGCGGTGGATAAGGTCCAAATGCCCGTTGGTCAGCGGATCGAAAGAACCGGGATATATGGCGATGACATTTTTCACGTGGCGCTGCGCCCGCGAACTACTGTTTTGATTTTACGGGGTAAACGCTTCCGGCGGCAATCGAACTCCGGCTTTCACGACCACCGTCCCCGAGCGCGACTAGAATAAAACATCGTACGAAAGGATCGTGGCGCTCATGTCTGAGCTGGTGAAGGGATCGGTCCTGTTTCTGAACCTGTACGACGTGGCGGAGGAAATCAAGCTCGACCGCGTCCGCGAGTTGCTCGGCGCCCGTCCGCAGGAGCGCGTATTCAAGCACGCGGCTCCGGAGTACGTCCGCTTCGAGCGCCCGCCGGTCCTTGAGTCCATCGACGTGAGCGCGCTTGCGCCGCAGGGAGCCACGGGACAGGTCAAGTACTACGACTATGGCGTCATCAGCGTTCTTTTCGAACTCCCCTTCATCGGCGACTGGGACAAAATCGTTGAGACCGCGGCACAGTGGATGTCCGGCTCTGAATTCGAAGCTGCGGCACTGCGAGTGGTGAAAGAACGGGTCAAGAATGTAGAAAGCGCGCTGGTCCGGCTGTACAGCACTTGGCTGAACGAGGACTACTTCATCTTTCATTTGTATGACGTCCCTGGCTGCCCTTCCGCTTTGGAACTCGCAAAGGAACACGGCGGCGACATCGCCCGCATTGTCCGCGCCGAAACCCTGCCGCTTTCGCGTGAGGAACAGGCTGAGGTTCTGCAGTCATCGATTTCGTATTACCCCTCGGACCTCGCCGTCATCGGCTGGAACGCTGCTGTCGTTTACGACACTCCTACTGGCGCCCAAACCGCCATCCAGTTGCTCGAATACGCGAACTCGCAGCTTCTGGAGTTCCGGTATTATGACGAGCTGCTGACTCGTGTTTTGGCCGGAGTGTATAGCTTCCTGAAGACTCCGCGCGGCTTCTTCGCGCGCTGGAAGCGCCAAAAGGAAGCCTATCGCCTGCAATCTGTAACGGTGGAGGTAACCGAGCTCGTCGAGCGCGTCGACAATAGCATCAAGTTCCTCAGCGACATGTACTCTGCGCGCTTGTATCGGCTGGCGGCCGCCAAGGTCGGCGTCCCCGACTATAAAAGCCTGGTCAACCAGAAACTGCGGACAGCCGAGGAACTCTATCGCTCGCTGGTGGACGAATTTCAGGCCTCGCGCGGATTCGTCCTGGAACTGATGGTTGTCGTGATCCTGGTGATCGAGCTGATCTTCCTGTTCAAAGGGCAATAGCGGCTATTCGTATTCGAGTTTCGCTGCCATAAGAAATTGGCCGAGATCCGCATCCCACCAAACCTTCAGTAAATTCGGCTTGCAGCAGACCTGGCAATCTTCGACATAGGATTGCTTGCTGCCGGCAGATTCATCGACGGAGGTTTTATTCCACTCGCCGCAGCCGGCGCATTGGAAACCGGAGGTCATCTACTTGTCCCAGGGCCCCTCCACCTGCTCAAGAAGTTCTGAAAATGAGTCGTAATTCAAACCCGGTCTGAGTCCAAGCGGACGTGCATTAATCTTGATGGGCTTCTGCTTTCGCCTGCCAAACGCAAAGAGGGACACCAGCTTCTTTCGTACTTTCTTAACGATTGCTATGTTAATCAGTATGGCGCAATTTCGGTTCGTAATAAAAGATTCTTGCGCTTCTTACTCAAAAACGACGCTTCGATCGAATTCTTGGCCATTCTGGTCAACATCGGCTTACCAAGCCCAAACGTTTTTTCCGCCAGTTCATACTCCCCATTCAACGTCGTCTCAAACATCTCCGGATCGTCGGTATTCAGCGTCACCATCAACCCGCGCTCGAGATACTTCGGCAGCGGATGTTCTTGCAATGATGCACAGCACCCTGTCCGCATATTGCTCGATAGGCAGATCTCAATCGGAATCCGATGCTCGGTGAGATAGTCCATCAGATTCGGATCGTGAATGGCGGTCAGCCCATGCCCGATACGTTCAGCTTTCAAGTCCTGGATCGCCGACCAGATCGACTCCGGTCCCATGCTCTCCCCGGCGTGGCAAGTCAACCGTAATCCCTGATCCTTTGCTCGCGCATACAGATCGCGAAACCAGACGGCGGGCCCACGTTGCTCATCGCCGCCGATACCGATCCCGACGACATTTCTCTCCCGTAGCTCCGACGCTTTCTTAAACACTTTTCCCGCAGCTTCCACGCCGAAATGCCGGACAGCATCGAAGATCCACAGCAATGACACGCCGAAGTCCTGGTGTCCCCGTTCCCTGCCCCGTTCCAACCCTTCGAAGATCGGATCGAAGTCCTGTCCGCGCCAGTAGATCACTCCCACGGACACATACACTTCCGCGTGCACCACGTTCTGCGCTTTCAGCTTCTGCATCAGTCGGTAGGTGATGAGTTCGTAATCTTCCGGCGTGCGCAATCGTTCGGTGACGGCTTTAAATGCCATTAAGAAGCCATAGAAATCTTTGTAACGGTACAGTTGGCGAACATCTTCCTCGGCCAGTTCGCGGCCGCTGTCTGGGTTGAATTTGTAGTTATTGCCCTCGATCGGCAGCGGTGTATTGTGACGCCTGCTTAGTTCCGCCAGTGTCGGCGGATCGACCGAGCCTTCCAGGTGCAGGTGCAATTCGGCCTTGGGCAGAGAGCGAATAAATTCCGAGTGTGCTTCCTTCATTAGCAAACCGAGCATATCAAAAGGCGTTCGACATCTTCCTTCAACTCTGCTTAAATTCCTTCACCGTTTCTTACGAGGAATTCATGAAGACGTGGCTTATCGCGGTCGCGCTTCTCTGTACTTCCCTGCTCGCCGCGCAGGACGAGAACTTCGACAAAGTTCAAATCAAAGTTCACCCTGTCTCCGGATCGGTGTATATGCTTGAAGGCGAAGGCGGGAACATTGGCGTATCAGTCGGCGAAGACGGCATCGTCATTGTTGACGACGAATTCGCGCCACTGGCGCCCAAAATTAAAGCCGCGCTCAAAGGCATCAGCGACAAGCCGATTCGCTTCGTTCTCAACACGCACTGGCACGGCGATCATGTTGGTGGTAATGCTCAGTTCGGTGCAGACGCCCCCATCATCGCGCAGGAAAACGTTCGCGAGCGCATGAAGAACGGCAGCAGTATCGCCGGACAAGAAGTTCCTCCCGCGAAGAAAGAAGCCCTCCCGATCGTCACCTTCAATGATCGCGCGACGGTCCACCTCAACGGCGAAGATATCCGGGCCATGCACTTCCCTTCCGGGCACACCGACGGTGACAGCATCATTTACTTCACTAAATCGGATGTCGTCCACATGGGCGACGATTTCGTTCGCTACGGATTCCCGTTCGTCGATCTCAAAAGCGGGGGCAGTGTGGAAGGTATGCTCGCTGCCGTCGATAAGATCATCGCCACGTTCCCCGGCGATACCAAAGTGATTCCCGGTCACGGCGATCTTTCGACCGTCGCCGAGATGAAGGCCTACGCCGATATGCTGCGCGAATCGCTTGCGCGCGTGCGGGCCGGTATCAAGCAGGGAAAATCGCTGGACCAACTCAAGCAGGAGAAAGTCATGGCCGGTCTTGAGAAGTGGAACGGCGACTTCATCACCACCGACAAGTGGATTGAAACCCTGTATCACGATCTGACTGACCGCAAAGGCGAGTACGTAAAACACAACTGATGCCTGTTCAACTCAACCACCTCAAGATGGTCCTGCGCTGTGCGAATGTGCAACGCTCGCGTGAGTTCTACACCAACGTCCTGGGATTCGCCGTGCAGCAAGCTTGGACCGAAGAGGAAGGACGCGGCTGCATTCTCGCCCTTCACGAAGGCGAAAAGTCCGCTGGACTCGAACTCTACGAAATGAATCGCAGCGACAAGCGCTTTCAGGAGGCATTCACGCGTCCGCTGGAGAACGACAAGGTGGATCTCCAGCTTCGCACCGACTCCGTCGATCGCTGGGTCGTTCGCCTCAGCGGTGTGTGGCCATTCAGCGGCCCCGAAGTCCTGCCGTGGGGACAACGTTGGATCAAGCTGCGCGATCCGGACAATCTTCTAATCGCGATTTACGAAGAGATCAAGGATTAACCGGGCGCAGACGCCGCACCAATTCAGCGATATCGTCCTGCTGGAACATTCGAATGGCCGCCACACCGACTGCACCGGCGCGCACGCACGCGACAGCGTTTTCCGCCGTAACGCCGCCCAACGCAATTACCGGCATCCTCAGAATTTGCCCGGCCTCCACTTTTGGATCCGCCACGCCGCTGCGCCTGACGACTTGCGAGATTCCTTCCACGCCAGTTGGGGGTTGATCGCTTCCCTGTTTTCCGAATACTGGCCCAAACACCACAAAATCAGCTCCATGCGATTCGGCTCTCAGCACATCTTCGAGCGAATGGCACGACTGTCCAATTACGCAGTCGGTTCGGCCAGTTGATTTAGCCCAGATCGCGCGCGCTTCGCTTGCCGGAATATCGTCGGACCGCAAATGCACGCCATCCGCACCTGCCCCAAGCGCAATATCGATTCGTGAGTTGACCAGGAGTTTCGTTCCAGAAGCTGCCTCGCGCACACGCTTTACTGCTTCGGTCGCCAGCCATTCCATCTCGCGAACTGTCAGGTCGCGTTCGCGCAGTTGGATGTAGTCGACGCCGGACGCCGCAGCTTCCGCGATTTTCGTCAGCAGCGTTTCACGCCGCGATTGCTCGTCCCCCAAAAATTGCGCTCGATCGGTGATGTAGTAGAGCAGCACCAGACGAGTGTAACAAGGCGTGCCAACCACAAGCCCTGACTTGCAATCGAATATCAAAATGTCGCTGTCGACACAGGTTGTCTGGCTTTTCGTCCTCGCCATCCCAGTCGCTTCAGTCGCGTGGACTGTCACTCACGAAGAGGTCTTCCGCGAAGTTCGCGATTACTTCGTCCGTTGCAGCAAGGAGTGCCGCTACGCGGTACAGCGCAAGTTCTTCTACCTGTTCACCTGCGAGTATTGCTTCAGCCACTATGTAGCGGCGGTTTTTCTGGTCCTCACGCGCTTCAAGCTGCTGTACCTCGACTGGCGCGGCTACATCATCGCGCTCTTCGGATTGGTGTGGGTCGCCAACCTGTACATGAGCATTTACGCGTTCTTGCGTGTTGATCTGAAAGTTGGGAGATTTGAG
>CAYWSM010000344.1:0-9059 GCA_964460935.1 uncultured Terriglobales bacterium
CCGCCGGCTTCGAGCACGCAGGCGATGTACGATGCCGCAGCCCGCAGCGCCCAGACGAAGTTCGATCGCATCAAGCAGAATGCGGGCCGAAGCAGTCCCGACCAAACGCCAACCACTCTCACCGAGAACGAGATCAATGCATGGCTCGCATCCGGGCGTGTACAGCTTCCCAAGGGCGTGAAGAAGTTGCAGTTCCGCGGTACGCCAGGGATTATTAACGCAACTGCCATCGTGGACTTCGACGAAATCACTGCCGGCCGAGGTTCGTTCAATCCTCTGCTCGCGCTTTTTAGCGGTACGCATCGGGTTGAGGCCACGGCTCGTGCGCAAGGCAGCGGAGGAGAAGGACATGTGAACGTCGAGTCCGCGTCGCTCGACGGCGTAGAAATTCCGCGCCGCGCCCTCGAGTTCTTCATCGACCGCTATATCAAACCGAAGCATCCCGAAATCGGACTCGATACCATGTTCAAGCTTCCTTATAAAATTGATTCGGCGAGCGTCGAGTCACACCAGCTCGTACTGTTGCAGAAATAAGCGCCAGCAGTTCTCATAAACTCTGAGCGCACAGCGGCTGTCGAGAGCGCATCTAAACACATTTCTAGCCCGACTCACCATGCCTGTGGCCTGCTATACTTCCGACCTCATGAAAGCCAGCCCGACGTTTGAGTTCCATGTCTCACGGGCGGCGCGCGTGCGTTACGGTTTCTCCGACGCGCTGTTCTCGATCACCGGCACAGTGGTATTCGCAAATTTCGCTGCCAGCCGCGAATTTGCCCATCGCATGAACCAGGTGCGCAACGCGGATGTGCATCCGGAGCTAGCGGCGCACCCCGGCGCGTTGAATGCCATGGCGTTGATCGATGAGGCCCTGCACGCGGTACTCGCTTTGTATCGGCATGAACGCGATCCCAAGGTGATGACGGATGCGCTGGCCTTCTTCGAATCCCGGCTGGGGCGCGAAGATTTCGACAAAGCGCTACGCGGATTTACCGATCAGTTCCCGCCCGTAGCGGTATTCCAGGAAAAGATCACGGCAGACGAGTGGCTGGCGCAGTCGACCGGTGAGACACCGCATCGAGCCATCGCTCTGGAAGAGCTGATGATGCTGTGGCTGCATAACCTGAATCCGGCCTTCAAACCGTACAACGAACTGTTCAACGATGAGCGGCTCGCGGTTGCCACGGCTTACCCGAAGATCACGGCGGCACTACGCGAATACTTCGAGTCGCGCCCGAAGTACGGTCCGGAAAATCAGAATCTGGTCGATATGTTGCGAGCGCCTGCGCTCGCATCGCCGGATGATCTCACCGGTCAGCTCGCGTACATTCAGGAAAAGTGGAAAACCATTCTCGGCGACCTTGTACGCCGCCTGTTGACCGCGATCGACGTGTTGAAGGAAGAGCAGGTTGCGATCTGGCTGCGCTTCCATCCTCCGACAGATCCGCGTCATGGCGGGCCGGGTTGGGATCAGCGTGGCGACTCCAGCGAGGGCGCAATCCCGAAGTATCGCCAGTCAGACTACGAGTACGAGGCGTTCAGCCAGGATGTGGACTGGATGCCGCGCACGGTGATGCTCGCCAAGAGCACCTATGTCTGGCTCGACCAGCTTTCGAGGCAGTACAAGCGAAACATCTATCGGCTCGACCACATTCCTGACGAAGAACTCGACGTTCTCGCGCGCCGCGGCTTTAACGCTCTGTGGCTGATCGGTTTATGGGAACGCAGCCGAGCATCGCAGAAGATCAAACAGATGTGCGGCAATCCGGATGCCGTCGCGAGTGCGTATTCGCTGATGGATTACAACATTGCCGAGGATCTCGGCGGCGAGCAGGCGTACAACGATCTGAAACATCGCGCCGCTCAGCGCGGCATTCGATTGGCCAGCGACATGGTGCCGAATCACATGGGCATCGACTCGCGCTGGGTCATCGAGCACCCGGACTGGTTCCTGTCGCTTCCCTACTCACCTTATCCGTCGTATCGCTTTGAGGGGCCGGATGTATCGAACGATCCGCGTGTCGAGATCAAGATTGAAGATCACTACTTCGACCGCACCGACGCTGCCGTGGTCTTTCGCCGTCGCGACAAATGGTCGAATGAGACACGCTACATCTATCACGGCAATGACGGCACCAGCTTCCCGTGGAACGACACCGCGCAACTGAACTACCTGAAGCCGGAAGTGCGCGAGGGCGTCATTCAGACCATTCTCCACGTCGCACGAATGTTCCCGATCATCCGCTTTGACGCTGCGATGACGTTGGCGAAGATTCACTATCAGCGGCTTTGGTTCCCACAACCGGGCACGGGCGGCGCGATTCCGTCACGCGCCGAACACGGACTGACGAAGGAAGAATTCGATCGCGCCATGCCGAAAGAATTCTGGCGTGAACTGGTGGATCGTGTTGCCGCCGAAGTACCGGGAACGTTACTACTGGCGGAAGCCTTCTGGCTGCTGGAAGGATACTTTGTTCGCACCCTCGGCATGCATCGCGTGTACAACTCGGCGTTCATGAACATGCTGCGCGACGAGGAGAACGCGAACTATCGCTCGGTGATCAAAAACACACTCGAGTTCGATCCCGAGGTGCTGAAACGTTACGTCAACTTCATGAACAACCCCGACGAGCGTACAGCCGTGGATCAGTTCGGTAAGGGCGACAAATACTTCGGCGTCTGCACGCTGATGGCGACATTGCCCGGCCTGCCGATGTTCGGCCACGGGCAGATCGAGGGTTACTCCGAGAAGTATGGGATGGAGTTCCGCCGCGCGTACAAGAACGAAGATCCTGATCCCTGGTTGATTGCGCGCCATGAACGCGAGATTTCGCCGCTGCTGCACCGGCGTGCGGCTTTCGCGGAAGTCGAGAACTTCCTGCTTTACGACTTCTATACCGATTCGGGACAGGTTAACGAGGATGTTTATGCGTATTCCAATCGGCACGGGGATGATCGGTCGCTCGTGATCTTCAACAACCGCTATGCCGACACGCGAGGATGGATTCGCCTTTCGGCCGGCTATATGGACAAGTCGGCAAAACACATCCGGCAGCGCACGCTTGGCGAGTCGTTTGGCCTTTCAGGGGACGACAACATGTTTGTCGCCTTCCGCGATGCGCTCAGCGGACTGGAGTTCCTGCATCACTCGCGCGATGTCGCCGAAAAGGGATTGCGGGTCGAACTCGGGGCTTACAAGTCGTACGTCTTCCTCGATTGGCGCGATGTAAAGGACGATGGTGTGCGGCCGTGGCGAACCTTATGCGACATGCTGGCGGGCCGCGGCGTGCCGAGCCTGGAAGATGCCCTGCGCAATCTGGAACTGAAACCGGTACACGATTCACTGCGGACGCTGCTCGATCCGGCATTGGTCAAGACGGTGGTGGCGCTAACACAAGCGTCCTCGCTTGCAAAGCCTGTAAAAACCGCCAAGCCTACAGGCAAGCCAAGTTTGCCTTCGCTGGAGAAGAAGTCAGGCGATGTACTCGACGATTTGACCAATCGTGCTCGCATCTTTATTCGCGAAGCGCATCACTACGCAACGAGCCCAGCGGCTGAAATTGTCGGACTTGGTTCGCATCGCCAGTGGAACGGCGATGAAGAAAAATCGGTCCAATCGTTCCGGCGAAATATCGAAGCGGCTCTGCGCCTTGCCGAAATCGAAAAGCAGTTCAGTGAGCCATGGTCTGCCGAAGCTGCGAAGGTGATTCCAACTTCAGCCACAGTCAATAACGCGGCGCCAATCTGGAGTTCGGTGATCGCGTGGGCAGCCGCCGATGCACTTGGGCAGTGCTGTGACATCCAGGATCCCGAAGTGGTTTCCGCGCAGATCTTCGATGCCTTGCGCCTGCGCGAGGTGATGGCCGAAGCATTCGCTGCTGCGGGAGCCGCCGGCGACGATCGCTGGCGAGCTGCAGCTCGTGTCCGAGCCAGCTTTGCCCATGCTCCGTGGGCTCCCGCGGTGGAAGAATCGCAGTCGCGCAGTTCCGCGGTTTTCAGTTGGCTGCATGATCCTGATGTCGCCTGGCTGATCGGTGTGCATGAGTGGAAAGGCGAACGCTACTTCAACAAAGAGTCGTTCGAGCAGTTCCTGTGGTGGATATCGTTGCGGGCACTGCTGACAACCGCCGCCGAGGAAACGCTTGACCGTCAAAAGATCGACGCGCTCGAGAAGGAAATACAGGCTAGACTGAAAGCGGCTGCCGATGCGGGATATCGCGTTGAAGCGTTGTTGGAGTCCGGATCGGTGCGCCAACCGGCGGCGACTTCGAAGGAATCGATCCGCCAGGAAGAGCCGGTCAAGAAATAAGGACGTGATCTATGAGCGTTCGCAGCCAGGTCGCAGTGGTCATCGATCGAATCAAGCGGCTGTTCAAGAAAGAGCCGCCATCGGATCCTCACTCTTACGTTACTGCACCGACGAAACCGCGTCCGCCTTACCGGAATTCGGCGGCAGTGGCGGAACTGGACGAGTAACCGCACAGGCGCACTACTTCTTCTCGCATAGTCGCTGCTGCGATCTTTCGCTCACCGAAGACCTGTGGGACTTTGCTGAACTTTACCGTTGCGGAGATGCGGCGCATCGAAAGCAAGTTCAAGAGGTGCGGGAAGAAGGTCATTTCTCCCCAGTAGGCCACATCACGGCCGACCGCACCATCTTCCACCGAATACCCGATATGCGCGGCCGTAATCTGCATGCCGCTTTCTACTGCCGGCTCGAACAGCGAAGTGTAGAAGGGCAGCACGCTCGAACCGTCGGAACTGGTTCCTTCAGGAAAAATCACCACGCGCAAGCCTTGCTTTAGAGCTCGCCGGATTCCCTCGTTGGCGTTCCTGGTATCACCACGCCGAGTGCGGTCAACGTACACGGTTCCCGCGATGGTGGCCAGCATTCCGAATACGGGCCACTTGCGCACCTCCGCCTTCGAGACGAACACACAAGGCATGGCGCTTCCGAACACGAAGATGTCGATGTAACTCAGATGATTGGAAACCACCAACCCGGATTGCGGTGGCGTTCCGATGCAGTGCGCTTCGATGCGAAGCCGCCGCATGGCCGTTTCGCACCAGGTGTGCATCCATTCGGCACGAGCGCGGGCATCAGCCCTGGACGCGACGCTCCAGCGATAGTTCACGAGTGCCTGCAGGATCGTCCAAAGCAGTACGGCGAAATTGCGGATGAATCGCAGGCCCTTGCCCATGCATCTTCAGCGCAGATAGCGTGTTCGGGCGCTCGGCGCCATATTCTCCAAGTCGAGCAAAGTAAGAAAGTCGATCGTCTTGAACTCCCGATCCAGCGCCGGAGGTCCGCAAATCTTCGCTCCCACCGTCAAATACGCCCGTAGCAACTTCGGGGGCTGTGGCTCATCCAGCGGTTCGGATTCCAGCGGAAACGTATACGCTTCCGTTGGCAAGGTCTGCAACTCCGGTGCGGCAAGGTAGTCCCGAAGACGATAGTACATCGCCGAGCCAAGGCCCGCATCCTGCGATGTGACAGAAGAACAGCCAATCAGATAGCGTGCGCCGCGCGACACGGCATACAGGGCAATTCCGCGCCATAGAAGATTAAGCACCTCGAACGAGCGAAACTCGCGATGAATACAGGCCCGTCCGCACTCCACGACTTCGCTGCGTAAACGCTCGTATGGCGTGAAGTCGAACTCCTGGGCGCTGTAATAGCCGAAGTTTCTCGCTGCGATATCGCCTGTCTGCAAACGATAAGTTCCAACAATTCGGCCTGACTCTCGATGCTCTACCATCAAGTGATCGCAGACGGCGTCGAACTGATCGCGATCCATGCCGTCGAAGTACGAAACGTCAAGACCCTCGTTCAGTTCAAGATTGAAAACCAGAAAGCGCAGGCGGTAAAGGCAGCGGCGGTCTTCGTCATCCATGGCCAGGCGGACGCGATAGGCTCCGCATTCGGCCAGTACTTCGGCGGCGCTTGGAACGCGCACCGAAACAGGCAATACTTCTAAAACGGCGTGCGGAACCACGGCCACTGAACTGAGCATGGCGTCTCCTGCCAACCGTGCTGCATACGGCAAGCACGGCGGCTTGTGATTCCTGCACCGGTGCAGGTAAGCGCAGAATAATGCGATATACGTTACGAGATGATGAACTCGGAGTTACGAAAGAGCTACGCGGTCAACATTTCATCCTGCGTTTACAGACTGTAACGAACGATTTACATTGCTAGCAGCAGATGGGGGTACGCCATGAGCGATCGCATTGTCGTTGTCACGGGAGCCAAGGGTGGCCTGGGCAGTTTTGTCACGCGGCGTTTCCTGGCAAACCAGGACCGCGTGGTCGGCGCGTCGCGCAGCATTCAACAGAGTGACTTCCCAGACTCCCACTTCGTCGCCATTCCCACGGACTTCTCTGATCCGAAATCGGTGCAGGACCTCGCCGCGGAAACAGTGCGTCGGTTCAGCCGAATCGACGTACTGGTGCATGTTGTTGGTGGATTTGCCGGTGGCACTTCCCTGCATCAAACCGATCATCAAACCTGGACGCAGATGCTGGATCAGAATCTGACGGCTGCATTCCACATCGTACAAGCTTTTATTCCCCTGATGCGCAATACCGGATCGGGGCGCTTCATTGCCGTGGGAAGCAAAGCCGCGGAACAGCCTCACACAAAAATTGGCGCCTACGTCGTCTCAAAGGCTGCTCTGGTTACGTTGGTCAAGACAGTAGCCCTGGAAAACACCGACAAGAACATCACCGCGAATCTAGTTTTGCCGGGCACGATGGACACACCCGCAAACCGCTCCGCTATGCCCAATGCCGACCGCAGCGCATGGGTCTCACCCGCGGATGTGGCGGAAACCATTTTCTGGCTGGCTAGCGACGCCGCTTCGCAGGTGAATGGTGCGGCGATCCCCGTGAGCGGTCGCGATTAATAACTTTTCGACTTCAGTATTTCTCTCTTTGCCGCTTCCATGCCAGTCTTATAGAATCATTAGTTTCGCCCACCTCTGGGGATTTCGCTGGGAAGGCGACACCGAATCCGAACAGCAGTTCCGCAGCACTTAATATGAAAATTCACGAGTACCAGGCAAAGGCAATTCTCTCGAAATATGGCGTCGCGATTCCGCGCGGCGAAATGGCCACCACGCGCGAAGAGGCTGAAGATATTGCCAAGCGGCTGATGGCCGACGGCGCAAGCGGCATTGTGGTCAAAGCGCAGATCCACGCCGGTGGTCGCGGCAAAGGCGGCGGCGTAAAGATCGCCAAATCGGCCTCTGAAGCGGGCGAACTCGCAGCCAAGATGCTGGGCATGACGCTGGTGACCCATCAGACCGGTCCCGAGGGACGCCTCGTGCGGCGACTGCTGATCGAAGAAACACTGCCTATCGCACGCGAACTGTATCTCGGCATGCTGCTCGACCGCGCTGAGGCGAAGCTGGTCGTGATGGCCTCGGCGGCGGGCGGTATGGACATCGAGGAAGTCGCCGCTAAAACGCCGGAGAAGATTTTGAAAGAGTACGTCGATCCCGGCGTCGGACTCCAGCCATTCCAGGCGCGCAAGATCGCCTTCTGGCTTGGACTTTCGCCGCAGGAAGCGAACCAGGCGGTGAAATTCCTGACTTCGCTGTACAAGGCATACGTCGATACCGATGCCTCGCTGGTCGAGATCAATCCGCTGATCACCACCAAAGATGGCCGCGTCTTCGCTCTCGATGCGAAGGTCAACTTCGATGACAATGCGCTGTTCCGTCACCCCGACATTCGCGATCTGCGCGATATCACCGAAGAAGATCCGCTCGAGGTAGAAGCGTCCAAGTACGGCCTCAACTACATCAAGCTCGACGGCAACGTTGCCTGCATGGTGAACGGAGCCGGTCTCGCGATGGCGACCATGGACATCATCAAGTTCGCCGGTGGTAATCCCGCGAACTTCCTCGACGTTGGCGGCGGCGCCAACGAAGAGCAGGTAACGCATGCGTTTGAAATCCTACTTGCCGACAAACATGTGAAGGCGATCCTGATTAACATTTTCGGCGGCATCCTGCGTGTCGATACCCTGGCGAACGGTGTGGTAGCCGCGGCACGCAAGACCAATCTGGCGTTGCCTCTCGTGTTGCGACTCGAGGGCACCAACGTCGAGCAGGGTCGTGAGATTCTGAAGAATTCCGGGCTGAACTTCATCGTGGCCGAAACGATGAAGGACGCCGCCGAGAAGGTGGTCGCAGCGGCCAAAGGGGCCTAGATGATCTCGGACGAGAAGTTCGCGGAGCTCGAAGCAGAACAGGAGATCCTGGCGCGCATCGCCGCGCAATTTGCTCCTAATTCGCCGCCAAGCATTACGTTACGGCGAGCTTCGATCGCGCTCTTCTTTGCCATGGTTCATCACAGCGACACGTTTGAAGATTTTTGCAGCAATTTTGATCAGGTCCTGAGCGAGGAGCAGAAGCAACGGCTCAAAGCGCTGGGACTGGAGACGGATTCATGAGCATTCTGGTTGATAAGAGCACCAAGCTGCTGGTTCAGGGACTTACCGGGAAAGAAGGTACCTTCCATGCGAAAGCCTGCGCCGAATATGGCACCAAGGTCGTTGGCGGCGTCACGCCGGGCAAAGGCGGCACCACGCACGAAGGCTGGCCGATTTTCAACACCGTGCAGGAAGCCACTGACAAAACCGGTGCTAACGCCACCGTTATCTTCGTGCCCCCGCCGTTCGCTGCCGACGCAATTATGGAAGCCGCCGATGCCGAGATCGAACTGATCGTTTGCATTACCGAGGGCGTTCCGACGGCCGACATGGTGAAAGTTTGGGAGTACCTGCAGGACCGCCGCTCGCGCCTGATCGGCCCCAACTGCCCCGGCATCATCTCGCCCGGCAAGTGCAAGATCGGTATTATGCCCGGACGCATTCACAAGGAAGGCAACGTCGGAATCGTCTCCCGCTCTGGCACGCTGACCTACGAAGCCGTCTATCAGCTCACGCAGCGTGGTATCGGCCAATCGACCGCAATCGGTATTGGCGGCGATCCGATTATCGGCACGAATTTCGTCGATGCGCTCGAACTGTTCAACAAGGATCCGCAGACGGAAGC
>CAYWSM010000345.1:0-8521 GCA_964460935.1 uncultured Terriglobales bacterium
CTCCAGGAAAGCTGACGGGTTAAGGGGCAATAGAGGGCGAATTAGTGCGCCATCTCCTTGCATTCACGGTCTCCCAGAACATACAATTTCCACCATCAACTCGTGTCCCCAGAGAGGTTTAAGCGCATGGTCGGTCGGTCCAGTAGATATCTGTTGATATTCGTTTTAGTGCTTTTGTTTGGGGTGGGGACGACGACCCTGGCACAAAGCGTAAAAGAGACGGCAAGTACCGACAAAGCAAGCGCCACTTCTAACCAGACGGAAGATCCACTCAAACGGCCCGTCGATGAGAAGCGCAAAAAGGAACAGTCGAAGGCGCTGAAGACCGAGTTGAGCAAGACCTATAAGAAGTGGTTGGACGAAGACGTTCGGTGGATCATCACCGACGAAGAGCGCGCGGCATTCAAGAAGCTTTCCAACGACGAAGAACGCGATCAGTTTATTGAGCAGTTCTGGCTCCGTCGCGACCCCACTCCCGACACAATCGAAAACGAATACAAGGAAGAACACTACCGGCGCATTGCCTATTCGAACGAGCACTTTGCCGCCGGCAAGCCGGGATGGATGACTGACCGCGGACGCATTTACATCATGTTCGGTCCGCCCGACGAGATTGACGCGCATCCGAGCGGCGGGTTGTACAACCGTCCCTATGATGAGGGCGGCGGCACAACGTCGACGTATCCTTTTGAAGATTGGCGTTACCGGTATCTCGAGGGATTGTCGGGATCGCAGAAGCAGGAAGTCATCATTGAGTTCGTCGATACCTGCATGTGCAACGACTACCACATGACGATGGACCGCTCGGAGAAAGACGCATTGTTGAATGTCCCCGGAGCGGGCTTGACGCAGTGGGAAGAAATGGGTCTGTCGAGCAAGGCGGACCGATTCTCGGGTGGCGGACTCGAACACCTGGGCCTGGGACCGGGCGGAATCTACGGCGAGCAGACGAAGCAGTTTGACCGCCTGGAACTCTACGCCAACCTGCAAAAGCCACCTGAGGTGAAGTTCAAAGATCTGGAAGAGGTGGTCAGCCACAAGATCAACGTGAACCTGATGCCGTTTGAAATCCAAACGGACTTCATCAAGGTGACGTCAGATACGGTTCTGGTTCCTGTCACCATCCAGTTAAAGAATAAAGACATCACGTTTGTGACGAAGGATGGCGTGTCGCGCGGAACGGTGAACATCTTCGGACGTGTGACGACATTGACGCAGAAGATTGCGCAGACCTTCGAAGACACGGTGCAGGTGGATAGTCCGGCTGAGTTGCTGACGCAGAAATCGGAAGGGAACTCGGTTTACTGGAAGGCATTGCCCTTGAAGCCGGGACGCTATCGTATGGACGTGGTGGTAAAAGATGTCAACGGCGACCGCGTCGGGACTTGGAGCCGGGGTATCATGGTTCCCAGCTACGATGAAGACAAACTGGCAGCTTCATCTCTGATCGTTGCCGACCAGATGGAAAAGGTACCAACATCGAGCGTGGGCACCGGGAATTTCGTAATTGGTGGTACAAAGGTGCGTCCGAGAGTAGGAACGGGCGATGGCAAGCCGCCTGTGTTCAAGCGCGATCAGAAGGCGAACTTCTGGCTTCAGGTTTACGGCTTGACGATGGACGAGAAGACGAATAAGCCTTCGGCGAACATCGAGTACGAGATCGTCAACATGGCGACAAAGAAGCCGATCGTAAAGATGGCTGAATCGACAACTCAGTTCGGGAATGTAGGCGATCAGATCACGTTGCAGAAGAGTCTTCCACTAGTGAGTCTTGAACCGGGGATGTATCAAATTACCATCAAAGTAGACGATAATATCTCCAAACAGGAGATCACCCCGACGGCGAAGTTTACCGTCGAATAAGTAAGATCAAAAGCGCGTAACGGGGCTTGCATTCCATTCGGTGGGGGTGGAGCACATGGGCCGAAAGGTCGGATCGCTGCTGTTTCTGGTCACAGTGGCACTCAGTGTGCCTGTTTGGGCTGGACAAGGGTCGATCTCGGGCAGAGTAAAAAACGCGCAAGGCATTCCGCAAATGGGTGCGATGGTCGAGGTCATCTCGCTCAGCGCCTCGAAAGTCTCTAAAGTTTTCACGGACAACACCGGCTACTATCTCGTCGATAGCCTGGGACCAGGCCCATACGACGTGAAGGTAAGCGCCGATTCGTTCCTTCCCACGCTGCGCGAGAATGTGACTCTGCGGAATGGAACCAATCTGGTCATTAATCTCACGCTGAACACGCTGACTGACGCCATTCGTTTGCTTCCGGCAAAACAGGGAACGCAGGAGGATGACGATTGGAAGTGGACTCTGCGGTCCTCGGCGAACCGTCCGATCCTGCGGGTGGCCAATGGGCAACCGGTGATCGTGGCGAACGGACAGAATCATCCGATGAAGACGAGCGTCGCATTCGTTGCCGGCAACGATGGCACGGCTTTCAACGGCTCAAGCGAGATCAGCACGAAAGTGAACGTTGAGCGCTCGCTGTTCCAGACTGGCCGGTTGTCGTTCAACGGCGACGTCGGATATGGATTAGGGCCGAATGCGACGGTGCTACGCACCTCCTACTCGCACGAGATGCCGGATGGGTCGCGACCTTCAGTCGCCGTAACGTTACGGCGCTTTGCAACTTCTCCGACGCTGGCTTTGCATGACGCTGCCATGGAAGCGATGACGGTGACCGCCAGTGACAGCGCGCAATTGGCAGGTTTTATTGACTTGCGCGCGGGAGCGGAATTCCAGACTGTTCAGTTCATGGGACGCGTGAATGCGTACAAGCCGTTCGGCTCGATGGACGTACACCTGTCGCCGAACACGGTGATGGAGTATCAATACACTACGTCGATGCCAAACATGCGGCTTCTGAAGGGATTTGATTCGGCTCCGGCGGATATGACGGAATCCGGACCGCGCATGACGCTGGTGGATTCGCAGTCAGTATTAGAGCGGGCAAATCACCAGGAACTGGCGCTCTCGCATCGTCATGGCAAGTATGCACTGCAGGCCGCTTATTTCCATGACCGTATCTCAAACACGGCGTTGACCGGCGTGGGTGGCGAGAACGGAGATCTCGAGAACCTGCTGCCGGACGCTTACTCCGGAACGTTCGCCTATAACGGCGGGCGCCTGGAAACGAACGGTGTGCGGTTCGTGGTGCAACGCCAGTTGCCGGATGGAATCACCGCGACGATGGATTACGCATATGGCGGCGTACTGGACCTGAGCGAAGACGGTGTACGGTTCGATGAAGTACGTTCGCACATCGGCCAGACGTATCAGCATTCGCTGGCAGGAAAAATTACGGGTTCGTTCCCGCACGCCAAGACGCACTGGATCGCGTCGTATAAATGGACCAGTGGATCTGGATTGACGCCGGTTGATCTGTTTAACTCCGGTCCGGGGCAGACTGATTCGTATCTCAACATCTTTATACGGCAGCCGGTGCCCGGAACGAGCTTTATGCCCGCCAAGATGGAAGCGTTGCTGGACATCCGGAACCTGCTGGCGCAGGGATATCATCCGGTGGTCGGAGCCGATGGCCAGACCGTGTACCTGGTGCAGGCGGCACGAAGCGTGCGTGGCGGCGTGGCGTTCGTGTTCTAGTTTCGAGTAACCAGTATCGAGTAAAGGCCTCGCGCGGAGCGGGGCTTTTTACTTATGGTTTCAGGTTTCGAGTTCCTGATTCCAGTTTAAGGTTTCGAGTTTCTATCCAAGCAAAGCTGTTGCGGTAAGACGTGCGAAATTGACGTTTTGTACGCCTGACTGTAATCTCGCCTGCTCATCTCTTAAGCACATCTGGAGTAATCATGAAACGAGACGATGGACTGTCGCGGCGGGAGTTTGCGAAGGCGGCAGCACTGACTACTGCCGCGGTAGCGCTGGTGCCGGCCAAACTAATCGGACAGCAGAAGAAGGCGGCGCCGACTACTGAGGCCAAGCCTCCGGAGAAGCCTCCACAGGCTCCGCAACTTTCGGCTGCGAGCCAGGCAGAAGCGGACCTGGCGTACGAGACCATCATGCGGAAGTATGGCAGCCGGTTCTCGGAAGAGCAGAAGAAAGACATTAAGCGGCTGGTCATTTCGCAACAGGCAGTACTGGATAAACTGCGGGCGTTTGCGGTGACAAATGGCGATCAACCGGCGACGGTGCTGAAGTTCCCGCCGATGACGAAGCTGATTGCGCCGGAGGTGAAGCGATGATCGGCGAAGATGTGCTTTACCTCACGGTGGCGGAACTGGGACAACAAATCAAGTCGCGGAAGTTGTCGCCGGTTGATTTGACCGAGTCGTATCTGGAACGCAGCAAGAAGCTGGGGCCGCAATTGAATGCATATGCCACACTCACGCCTGATCTGGCGATGAAACAGGCGAAGCAGGCTGAGGCGGAGATCAATGCCGGAAGATATCGCGGGCCGTTGCACGGCATTCCGTATGCAGCGAAGGACTTGCTGGCTGTGCCAGGGTATCCGACGACGTGGGGCGCGAAGCCGCTAGTCGGTCAGAAATTCGATGTAACGGCGACGGTAATCCAGAAACTGGAAGCTGCTGGAGCCATTCTGCTTGGGAAAGCAGCGATGATCGAGCTGGCGGGCGGCATGGGATACCGGTACGCATCGGCGTCGGCTACAGGTCCGGCCAAGAATCCGTGGAATACGCAGTGCTGGACGTGCGGGTCGTCGTCGGGATCCGGAGCGATTGTGGCGGCAGGGTTGGCAGCGTTTGCCATTGGAACGGAAACGTGGGGATCGATCATCTGCCCATCATCGTTTTGCGGAATTAGCGGGTTGCGTCCGACGTTCGGACGCGTGAGCCGATATGGAGCGATGGCGCTTTCGTATTCGATGGATAAGATCGGGCCGATGGCGAGATCGGCGGAGGACTGTGCGGCGGTGCTGGAGATGATCTCCGGACATGACGACAAAGACAGAGGGTCACTGCCGATATTCGTGGCGGATTTTCAGCGTCGGCAGGAATTGGGACTTTTTCCTCCGCTCCGTATCGGTGTTGTCCGCAAGCCATTCGGTGACAAGATCCCGGATGACGTGCAGTCTGCGTTTGATGGAGCGGTAAATGTGCTGCGTTCCGCGGGCGCTCATGTCGGCGAGATCGATATGCCGGAAGGGCCGTATGAAGCAGCAGCGGGCATAACGATTTCGGTAGAAGGCGCGACAGCATTTCGCAACATGATCGAGTCAGGCGAAATCGATCAGCTCGTCGATCCGCTTGGCCGCGTGGGAGCCTATGTCAGCACGGTTATCCCGGCAGACGACTTCCTGCGAGCACAACAGATTCGCAGCATCTTCCAGGAGAAGGCGAAAGACCTGTTCAAGGATTTCGATGTAGTCACCGCGCCATCGCAGCCGGTAGGCGCAACAAAGCTGACGGCTAATCTGGAGACGGAGCTGACGTATTCCGATCCGATCGGTGGGTTGGGAAATTTCTGCGGTTTGCCGTGCATCAGCGTGCCGTGCGGATTCACGCGCGACAGGTTGACGGTTGGTATTCAATTCATGGGAAATGCGCTGGAGGATGAAAAGGTTGTGGCTGCAGCAGAGCTGTTCCAATCGAAGACGGAATGGCACAAGAGGCGTCCGCCCTTGGTGTAACGCTCGTGGTTATGGCTCACATCTGGTTGTGATTACAGGCACGGAATAAGCTGTGTAACGGAACAAACATGAAAGGAGCGCAAGGAGGTGCTTTCATGCGTGTTCGGACGTTAGTAAGCGTCGTAATTGTTACATTCATTGTTTTTGCCGGGCTTTCGCAGGCACAAGAAAAATCAAACGTGAAGATCAATCAAGTGGCAGCTCCCCCGACATCGGCCGCCTCCGGGGGAGAGATGTACCGCAGCTACTGCGCTTCGTGCCACGGTAAGGACGGAAAGGGTGATGGTCCCGCCGCACCAGCCTTAAAGATCGCGCCTACTGACCTGACGCAGTTGGCGAAGCAGAATAAAGGCGTCTTTCCGTCGGCGCATGTGAGCACTGTACTGCAACAGGGTGCAGTGGTTGCGCACGGTTCAACAGAAATGCCGGTTTGGGGCCCGATCTTCCGAAACGTCAGCAACGGGAGCCAAGCTCAGGTTCTGCAGAGGTCGAGGAACCTGACGAAGTACATCGAATCAATGCAGGCGAAGTAACGTGCGAACAAATTGGACTCATATACCACCTCGCGAACTGAGGTGATAGAAGGAACCGAGAACAATCCCGAAGACAATGTGAGATAACAAGATGACTACCGGTGTTCGCATGCCATAGTTCAGTCCGAAGACGCCTGGAGGTTCCAATTGTCTCGTGGCTGTTGGCCCGTGCATTTCGCTGGCCATGCGCGGATGAATGCCGGGCATGGTCCAGAGCACCACGAGAAGAACGAATAGAGCATGCAGAAGCCCTATGAGTGCTCCGCGCCACCAAGTTGCGGCCTGCCAAGATTCGAATGCAAGAACGTAGATGAGTGAATACACCCAGCCGTTCAACAGATGGGCAATGATGCCGTACAGCTTGGCACGGTCACGGTCAGAGGTGAACATGGTGCCGATGAGATAGGGAAAATCAACGCGCGTGAGGCCGAGTTCCTGGGCCCCGGCTTCAATCGTGGTCATCATCAGAGTCGCAACAAATCCCCAGAGCATCCAGCTTGGCCAATTCATGCTGTGGGTGTTGCCTCCTGCGCTTCGGGTTTGCGGTGAGCGAGTTGGCGCTCTCCTTTTCTCCGTTCGTTGATCGACAGCGCAGCGCTGACGAGTCCAATGTGCGTGAATGCCTGCGGGAAATTGCCGAGCGCGTCCCCAGTGTGAGGCTCGATTTCTTCGGCGTAGAGACCGACGTCGTTGGCATATTGCATCAGATGACCGAGCAGGTCCTCAGCTTGTTGCAGAGTGCCGCCGCCGAGGGCGAGGAACTCCGCCTCCCAGAAACTACAAATGCCGAACGCACCCTCATTCCACATATTGGGATAGCGATATAGGAGATGTTCGGCGGCCCCGAGTTGTTTCCGAATTGCACGGTACGTGCCCTGCATGCGGGGTGAGTCGGCGGCTTCGAAACCGTAGTACGACATCAGGAGAAGGGAAGCATCGAGATCCTGTCCACCCAGCGTGCTGACGTAGCTGTTGAGATCGACATTCCAGGCCTGCTCTTTCACTTGCTGCATGATGCGTTCGCGTCCGCACTTGAAGTCCTGTATGGGGACATTATCGAGATATCCTTTATCGGCCATCGTGATCAGCCGGTCCAGTGCAACCCAGCACAGCACGCGTGAGTACGTATGATTCGATGCTTGCTCTCGTGGTTCCCAGATACCCTGGTCGGGCTGATCCCAGTGTGCTGCAACATATTTGCCGATGCCCACGATGTCGTTGCAAGTGGCCCGGTCAAACTCGCCTCCGTGAAACACGAACTGGGCGGCGGCGTCGAGCACTTCTCCGTAAACATCGAGTTGCAACTGATCGCGCGCTTCATTGCCGATGCGAACTGGGCGTGAACTGCAGAAGCCGGAGAGATGCGGAAGTGTCTTCTCTTTCGGCGCTTTATTGCCAAACACGGTGTACAGAATGCGCAGCTCCGGCTGGGTGAGGCGGGTTGCCGTGAGAAGCCAGTCCATAAAAGCCTCGGCTTCAGCACGATATCCGAGCCCGATCATTACGCGGATGGTCAGCGACGCATCGCGCAGCCAGCAAAAGCGGTAGTCCCAATTTAGACCGCGGCCGATCGATTCCGGAAGGGAAGTAGTAGCAGCGGCTACGATGGCTCCTGAAGGAGCGTAGGTGAGCAACTTCAGCGTTAATGCGCTGCGAATGATTTGTTCATGCTCCGGTCCTGAGTAGCATGCGCAGGAAGCCCACTCCGTCCACCAACGAATGCTCTCCTCGATGCGCTGTCGGGTCGAGCCTGCAAGCAATGGAAGTACGACGGGCGACACTTCCGCGTAGGTAAACGAGAACTGCGCCTTCTCTCCTTGCGTGAGCGTAAATCGCGCGGTGGCACGGCCGTCTGCTAGCGTCAGAGGGACAGTCGATCGAAGATAGTAAGCGCCGCGACCGGCCTCAAAATACACCCCGAGTTGGCTTCGATATTTGAGCTGCACATCGCGGCCGCCAAAGTCGGCGCGGGGATAAAACACAAATTGCACCTCGACGATTCCTTCGGTGCAGACAACTTCGCGAAGCAATTCGTGGTCTGGCGACAGTGTGGTGCGCTTAGCGGATTCGCTCATCACGGGGAAGCAGTCAGTGAGTTCAAGTGATCCTCGACTGGAGGTAAAGCGGGTGCAGAGGACGTTCGATCGGCCAATGTAGTTGCGCTTGATTCGGAATTGATCTGGGTGGGATGGGCCAATTTGCCAGAACCCTCCACGATCCTGATCGAGGAGAGCGGCCAATATAGGTGTGCTGTCAAAGCGCGGCCAGCAGAGCCAGTCGATTGATCCGCTACGGTGAATGAGAGCAGCCGAGCGGCAGTCGCCGATAATGGCGTAATCGGAGATGCGGCGGCATGGTGATTCAGGGTGCGGACTGTGAGAT
>CAYWSM010000346.1:0-12802 GCA_964460935.1 uncultured Terriglobales bacterium
TGTTTGACTGTTGCCGGATGAAGCTCCGATACAAATGCCAGCCCGTCTGGCTTAATGACTCTAGCTAATTCCTGCGCAAAAGCTGCAACGTCTGGTAGGTATCCGAGAACCAGACAAGAAGTTGCAAAATCCGCAGTGGAACTGGCAAGCGGAAGAGAACAGCCATTGGCCTGGATCAAGTTCGGATGTCTGTTTTGAGCGACACGCAGCATATCGATCGAGATGTCGATTCCGATCAACCGTGCAGGCTGGAATTTGCTCCAGAGGGAGAGAGTTCGCCCAGTGCCGCAACCCAGGTCCACAACTGTCTTGCCACTCGCATCGGGAAGGAGTTCTTGTAAGATGCGATCGTTCAAAGCGACAACAGGATTGATCTCTTGATCATAGAAAGATGCGCATTGATCGAACGCCTCTTGCGGCGACAGCAACGCCGATGTGGATGTCACAGGCTCTCCTGGCGGGGCTTGCGCAATTCAATAAATTGCTGAGCCCACAAGAGTTCTTTTGGGAACGAATAGAAGCCAAGGGAATATCGCCATGCGCTTAGAGCTTTCAGCACTGAGCGACTCCAGCGTGGGGCGCGGATGTCCTGCACTGTGGGCCAGCGCGAACTGACGACCACTTCAAAGTTGTCGATTAATTGCTTTGTTTTACGATTCAGCCAAGGTGTATTGGGATCGACGCGGAGCGTAAAATCCATCCATTTCGGCATCGCCCATTCCTCTGGTGTGCTTGGAAACTCTACCTTCCCATCCACTTCTCCGTACATGCCATCACGCTGTGGCACTGGAGTGTAGTGGTAAATAATAATTTCCGAGTCGGGGTTCAATTGTTTGATCTTGCGAATGAAACTGAGAGTCTCGGCAGTATCTCGCTCGGGATCGCGCGGATTTCCAATGACGAACGAGAACTCAGGAATGATTCCGAACTGACGAATGCGCACGGCAAGTTCCAGCGTCTGTTCGGTCGTAATCTGCTTCTGCATCTCCTTCAGGACCCAATCGGATCCCGACTCAGCTCCGAAGAATATCATGGCGCACCCGGCACGACGAAGCGCGGCAAGCGTTGCGTCAGAATAGCGGTTGACGGTATCAATTCTTGCTTCACACCACCAGCGGAAGTTCAAGGGTGCGAGCCGGTCGGCAAGATCGCGTGCCTGATCTTCACGAAGGAAAAAGTTCATGTCGTAAAACTGAACCGAGTCAGCTCCATACTTGGTGGCAAGATGACGCAGAATCGCTTCCGTACGCTGCGGTGTTTCGACCAGTTCGCGCGTGCCATAGGCGGCATGTACTCCACAAAAGCTGCACTTGAAAGGACAACCAATACTGGCGTGGTGCGCGGCTGTGCGCTTCCCAAAGAATGAGGGGCGTAGGTATTTCTCAACAGGTAAGCGATGAAATGGCGGCCAGGGGAAAGCATCAGGCGGCTTCATCATTCGTTCGGGATTATGCCGATGCAAACCGAACGTATCTTTGAATGACAGGCCTCTGATGTCTTCCGATTTGCCATTACCCCGCAAAGCAGACAGCAGTTCGACTAGTGTTTCCTCGCCCTGACCACGGGCGGCGAAATCGACATAACGCGCGTTCAGAGCAGCGTCTGTATAAATAGATGGGAAATAACCACCCCAGACGATCGGCACCTCAGGATGACGCGCCCTGATCTCACGGCAAGTAACTATCGCGGCAGCCATCTGCGGTCCCGGCATCACCGTGACGGCGAGCAGCTCAACTTGATTGCAATGGATCAGGTTGAGTATGGCTTCGGTGGCATGATCTTCGACATTGCCGTCAATGATCGCGTGCTCTTCTTTTCCTTCGAACACACTTGCCAAAGCCATAATTGAAAGAGGGAAGCGGCGATTACGCGGCTTGGTGGCGCGCGGGTTATATAAGATGATCATGACGGTACCCGAGCCACGTAAATGCGAAACTCCGATGGCTCGCGCTTTCCTTTAAGGCGTGCGATGACTGGACGCAGGCTCCACCTAAGTCCGTAATAAGGACGATGAACCCGCCAGTTGAGCCCAAAACGGCTGGCTAGGGCATGCATCTTTTCATCGGTGAGATATTCCTGGCTTTTTACCGAGTTGGAGGCAAACCCGTGGAGAGCGAGAAAAAGCAGATGTCGTTCTTCGACCATCCGTCGTCCGTTTTCTTCTTTGCTGTACCAGGGTGAGTCGGCGATGACGATCCATCCACCTGGACGGAGGCACCGGATGACCTCCGCTAATGTTGCAGCATAATTCTCCGAGTAGTGAAAGGATGCGTTAAAGATGGCACAGTCGAATTGCGCGTCGGCAAACGGCAGGCGATTGAATTCAGCTTGAAATCGTGGAAACAACGTGGGAAGTTGTTCAAGATAATGGGATGCCGCGCCGAGTCCATCGGTACCATTCGTGAGCAAATCAACTGCTACCGGTCGATGCCCCCGCAGGGTAAGGCGGTAATCAAGCCATCCATTTCCCGCGCCGAGATCAAGCACATCCAACGCTGGCATGGAATTTTCAAATTCAGGAAGAATGCGTTTTTCGAGATAACGGAACGAGTGCGCGCGAATCGACCACTGTTGCTGATTGTGGCCGGTAACATCACGGAATGGCAATGCTAAGTAGTAGGCGGCAGTGTTACTGCCGCGTCCTTCCGCGGCCCGCACGAGCTGGTACTCCAGCATGAACTGGCGGAAATAGGCTTCACGTTCCGGAACAAGGGCCGTCCAGATGCCCCGCTGATTTCGGATCTGCATGGGGCACGACGCGCAATGATGGCCGTTGTCAAAGATGGCAGGCGAGATTCGTTTTACTTGTCCGATCGCCTTGTGACAAGCAGGGCACCTCAGCGACAATGAATCTGCTGCAGAGTGGAATTGCGCCGATTTTTGTTCGCTGGCAACGCTCATGCAGGCTTCCTCTCCAGGACGAGAACACAGTGGTCCCCGATGGAACGCCAAAATGGCATGTGAGAGACGAACTTGTCGAACTTCTCGTATGCGCGTATGACACCTGGTATGCGGCGTACCCAAGCTTCCAGATAGGAAGGCGGAACGACCATCCCGACACCGTGAATGGCAACTACTGAAAAGTACGGAGAGAAGGTCGATGTGAGCTGAGAGATTGTCGGATATCGGACTTCAATTGCATGTTCGCCAATTCGGGCTGAAACCGGACCTGAACTCCATCTCCTGAATGCGCGTCGGAACTGTCCGTGGAGGACATACCATGCGATTTCCCAGAAACAGTATTTATTCGAAAAACAGAGAACTGCTCTGGCTCCAGTCCTCATCAACTTGGCCAATTGACCGGTGACAGTCCTAAGATCGGCCACACAGTTCAGTCCGGAGAAGTTGGAGAATACCGCATCAAAGTCATCGTCCGATGTGAGTGATTCGAGATCCTCGATGGCAAGCACGCGGAAATCGATAGTTAGATCGCTGCACAGAGCAGCCTTTTTGCGAGCAACGTCGATCATTGCGATCGATACATCGCAGGCCAACACTTTCATGCCAAGATCGGCGAGAAAGAGTGCATCTTCACCGGTACCACAGTTGAGCTCCAGTACACTTCCTGCCCGGCTGAGATAGGTACGGGCAATGTCCCAAACGGCACGGCGCTGCGCCTGCCCGATCAGTGAACGTGTGAACATCTCGTCGTAATGTGTTGCTATGGCATCAAATGCCGCGGAGGAATGGGACGCAACGCTCATGCGCTCACCTCCACAGCGGCGTGAAGCTGCCGTCGCGATTCATCGATACGGGACTGTAACTCTCTCGGCACTTTGCCTGTGGAACTCTGGCGTGCCAGGTCAACTTCATCGCGAAGCAGACGATCGGCAATTTCATAAACCCGCCGAGGCGCTCTTTCGGTGACGGTTGACTCTCGATCCGATGTCTCTGCCCAGGGCTTGTTATTCCTGACGCGCTCCCTTACTTCAGAGTGATAAGTTGTGCCTTTGATTGGGTAAGCCAGAGTAGTGAAGAAGACATCCGGATTGGATCGCTTTACGTGCGCGATAGTCTCTTCGATATCGGTTAGCTCTTCGCCTTCATATCCCCACATCAGGAACATGCCGCTTTGAATACCACGCGTCCGGCACATCTGGACCGCGGACTGAACTTGTCCCACACTGACGCCTCGCTCCATACGATCGAGCACCCGCTGCGACCCGCTCTCCGACCCGATCCACAAGCGAAAGCAACCGAGTTCTGCTAAAAGGTCAGCGACCTCCTCCGTCATTCTGTCAGCGCGAGAGATGCACTCGAATGGAATGTGCAGACCGCGTCGCTTCATTTCGGCCGCATAGTTCTTCAGCCATCCATGGTGGATGGTGAAGACATCGTCGGCAATCCATATCATTTCGGGTGAGTACTGTTCCACCAGCCACTCGACTTCGTCCACGACTAACTCCGGCTTGCGCCGGCGATGCGTCATGCCGAAGACCTGATGACTGCACCAGCGACAACGATACGGGCACCCGCGAGCGGTGATAATTGATACCGACCCTTTGCCGTGAGCCTGTCGCCAGGTCTGAAGGTACTGGTCCATATCCACGGCGTCGCGAGCAGGCCAGGGTTGTTGATCCAAATCGTGAATCTGCGCGCGAGCAGGAGTGGAGTGTATCTGTCCGGAAGAATCGCGAAAGGCAATGCCGTTTACCCTTAGCAGTTCAGCTTTGTTGCCACTAGTAATAGCGGGCAAAAGCTCCTCCAGCGTTATTTCTCCTTCACCCAGAACAACAAAATCAGCTCTGTGATCGAGGTACTCAGTTACATATGCGCCAGGTTCGGGACCGCCAACGACCGTGGTCCATCCGCTTTCCTTTGCCACCCTGAGAATTTCGACAACGTTTGTTCGCGTCATGAGATTGGCGTAAATGCCTAGAACAGATGGCGGCGCGGTGTGTAGGTATGTGAAGAGATCCTCGCGACGGGAGAAGGTGGAATCGAACACATTTACGCCAAAACCACGCTGCCGTAGGTGCGAACAGATATACAAAAGCCCAAGAGGAACATAGGGCTTCAGTATTTGAAGCTCCTTCGGGTCCTCGTAGAGGAAGTAGCCGTGAGTGAGCAGCAGATCAGACAAAGTTCACTCCCGTTGCAAGGAATTGCGCCAGCGATACAAAATTCTCCTTCGGAAACATGGAGGGGTTTGCTCGAGGAGTTAGAACCGTGACATCAGCATTTCGTGATGAACGTTCGCGACTTTCGATGTCCTGCCAAATGCGGGCGACTTCAGTTGCTGACAGACGATTACCCTTGCCGCTCCATCCATTGACTTCCATATGAAGCGCATCGCGTATCGCGCGATAGAACGTATCGGTATAGGCGCCTTTAAACATCACGCAAAGGTCGTCACTATCACGCCAATTGTGTTTTGCTCCCATCTGCTCGCGGACACGGCGATGGAAGCCTGTTCCGGGAAGTGGATATGAAAAGGAGATTCCCACGTCGTCTGGCTGTGTTTCGCGAACGAGTTCGACAGTGGCCAGAATGTCATTCCAGGTCTCCCCGGGATATCCAAACTGCAGGAAATAACAAGCCTCGATGGAATGAGCGCGAAGATGTTCTCGGGCAGCGACGATCTCGTCAACGCGGAGTCCCTTATCCATGGTGTCCAGGACCTTTTGCGATCCCGACTCTACGCCCATCCACACCTCTTCACAGCCTGCTCTGGACAGGGCAGCGACGGTGGCCTCCGTCATCAGGTCTGCCCGCGATTGGATTTTGAAAGGCACGACGCAGTCGCGATCTTTAACAGCGCTTGCGAACTCCTGTACCCAGTGACGGTTGAGTGCAAACACATCGTCAGCAAACCACAGATGTTCCGCGCCGTAACGCATGACCAATGTCTTAACCTCGTCGGCCACTTCGCCAGCATTACGAACGGCAAAGGCGTCTCCGAAGATCGGCTTCGCGCACCAGTTACAGCGGAACGGGCAACCGCGGCTGGAAATAAGGTTCAGGGAAAATCGGCCGTGTTCTCTCTTCCACAGTTCGCGATAGCGCTCGATCTCAATATCGTCCCGTGCCGGGAATGGCATCGCTACATGTGGCGACTGCGAATGTCTGGCGGATTCGTGGATAACCTTTTGCGGTATCTGCTTTTTGCAGAGAAGGTGGTCACATAGCTCGGCCAGTTTCAGTTCGGACTCGCCCATCAGGACGTAATCGAACCCAGCCATCAGAAAGTCCTGCGCGTGATCGGTTGCGTCAGATCCGTGTACTACGGTGATCGCATTCACCTCGTGGGCTTGAACTGCTATTTGCCACGCTACCTCTCGCATTCGCGTGAGGCACATCTTCGTCAGGAAATTGAAATCGTCTTCATACACAACAACAATCTTGGGTCGGTGGATCGCGAGTGCGCGCGGAAATCCTTGTGTCGGATCCTCCAACATAGTGTCGAAGACCGCGACTGAAAAGCCCATCTGACGGAGCACTGCGGTGGCATACAGAGTTGCCAGCGGAGGGTATGGCTGCATCTTACGCAGTTGCTTGCGATCGTACGGTAAGTGGTACGAGTGCGTCATGAGAATGTCAGCCATCAGCAATTCCCTCGTCGTACACTCCAGTTAACTGTGTTCAGCAAACCTGCTCCATCTTCGTGCTCAACGTTTGCCCGGTGAGAAGAGACCGGCGCGTGGTCCATTTCTCTGCTGAACGTGCCACCCAAAGCTCCCAAGGAAACGAATATCGCCGCGATCGAATACGCCAGCGCAACGGAGCGCTCAGCAGGCGGCGGACTCCCCTCCGAAGCAGCGCATGATCTTTGGTCGCCTTCCGTATCTGGTTATGAACCAGGAAGAACTGCAGCATGGTACGAAGACGCTGCAGGTCTTTTCCTTGCAACCAAGGCAGAACGTTTGCTCCTAGAGGCAGGGCTGCCCACTCCTCCAGCGACTGTGGTTCGTGAACGCCAAGCTGCCGCAGTTGCGGCCAGATTGGAATGCCGGGATAGGGAGTAAAAATATTCGGCGAGAAACTGACGTTCCAGAACCGGCGAGCGATGTCGCTCATTGTGCTGATCGTTTCGACGCGATCGGCTTCCGTCTCGCCGGGATAACCAAAAATCAAATTGAAGGTGACATGTATCCCGCCAAGTTCGGCCTTGCGCGCAGTTTCGTACATTTCGTCGACGCGCTGATGGCGCTTGTTCATGAGCTTGAGCACCGGCGCAGATGTCGATTCGGTGCCAAACCCCATATGCGTGACGCCGCTCTCTCCAAGCAAGCGAATCTCGTCCTCGGTCATGCGGCACAGAAAGTCCGTCGACGCCTGGAATGTCCAACGGAAACGCTGTTCGGAATCAAGAAAGCCGCGAGCAATGGCGAGGGCCCGACGAATATCGACGGGGAAGTTGGAATCAAGCATCGCAACCTCGTGAATGCGATGTCGATCAACCAATTCCGTGACTTCGTTTATAACGCGTTCTGCTGAGAGTGCATTGAAACGCCGCTTGTAGAACACCATATCCGTGCAGTAGTTGCAGGCATAGGGGCAACCAACACTCGTGGCATATGCAAGTTTACGAATTCCGCATGCACGTTCGTATGCATCGTGATCGATCAGGTCAAACGCAGGTGCTGGCAGATCATCCAGATGTGCTACACGGCGCTCACGTCCATGTCTCACCATGGAGTGACGCTTAACGGAAGCTCCATCGACGTCTTCACATCCGTGATTTGCGGACAAATGTTGAGCGATTTCGAGCAGTGTGAGCTCACCCTGCCCACGTACCACGATATCGACGAGTTCATTTTGAAGTGTCTGCTCGGCAAGTAGGCTCGGGTGCCAACCGCCCCAAATGATTGGCAGGTCGGACCGTATCTTCTTCACTGCTGCGGAGATGCGAAGTGCACTTCGGATCATCGGCCCAGTAAGCACCGAAATCCCCAAACACAGCGCATTGGAGACTGCCTGCAACACCGTTACCTCGGCATCCGGCGTGATCGCAGCATCGATTACATGGACATCGAAGCCTTTGTCGCGCAGTGGAGCGGCGAGCGAAAGCAGGCACAGCGGAGCGCCCAATGGAGGGCCGTCGTAGGCCGGGTAAAACAAAACGATTTTGCCTCGACTCAGCATGCTGCTGTTCCGGTTGCGGGCTCGAGCCGTTTGGCATCGACCACAGGATTGGCGGCCGTCCTTTGCTTGAGCTTGTCGTTGATCCAGAGCTCAAAAGGAGCGCCGTAAAAGTCGTGGTCCAAACGAAATCGTGCTGGGAACGAAAGCGCTTTCTGGCTGACTCGTGTGACCCGGTCGCGATTATCGGCGGCAATCGGGACGCGATCGAACGCGATCCGGAGGTAATCGCGCATGACTTGTACGCGCCGATGCTCGCGGCCGTTTAGCCACGGCAATCTGGTATAACGCGGAAAAAAGTTAGCCCAGCCTTCTAACGTATCGGGTACATCGATGCCGATATCTTCAGCCTGCTTCATGATTGGCGCACCGGGATAAGGCGTGAAGATGTTGGTCCAGAACTCAGCGCCAGGATAACGACGGCACATGTCCATCATGAAATTGACCGTATCGCGCCGTTCTGCGCGGCCCTCTCCGGGATAGGCGAAGATGATGTTGAACGATGGCCGAATTCCGGCCTTGAGACAGCGTTCCGCACTCTGGTAGATAGAATCGAAGTCCTGAAAATCCTTATTCATCAGTTTGAGGATCTTCGGAGAAGCAGAGTCGATTCCTTGGCATATCTGGTGCAGGCCGGCGCGGCGAAGCAGCTTCAAATCATCGAGGCTGAGCCGGGCGGTTAAGTTGGTGGTCGCCTGTATGCTCCAATTGAAATTGGAGCCGGCGTGTACGAGTCCTTCAGCTATTTGGCGAGCGCGGTCAAGATCGACCAGAAAGTTATCATCTACCACCCAGAGCAGTTCGAGCCGGTAGCGCTCCGTAAGTTCTACGGTTTCCGCAACAAATTGCTCCGGTGCCAGCGCATTCCATTGCCGCCCATAGACGCCACCGTTGGTGCAGTATGCGCAGTTGAAGGGACACGCAAGGCTGGAAATGTACATCGCCCAACGCCGGCCACACTTACGTTCATAAGCATCGAAATCGGCGATGTGATACGCCTTAGGCGGCATATCCACCAGTCGCTTAAGCGGGCGCTCTGGAGTGAAGATCAGTTTGCCGTTGCGCTTGAATCCAATGCCCGCAACTAGGTCGAGAGGCACGCCTGATTCCAAATGTTGAACGACTTCGAGTAAAGCATCTTCTCCCTGTCCACGCACCACAATGTCGATGTAACCAGCTTCCAATGTCTGCCGAGGAAGAAGAGACGGATGCCAGCCGCCGAGGATGATCGGGAAGTCAGGATTCCACTCCTTGATTGCACGAGCGATCGCCACCGTCTCGCGAATCATGGGCCCGGTGACGAGGGAGATGCCCAGACAGATCGCGTCGCGCACTGCCTCCAGTACTCGCTTCTGAAAATTAGGAGTAATTGTGGAGTCGATCAGTTCCACGCTGTAGCCCGCATTCAAAAGCGGCGTAGCAACCGCCAGAATTCCTAACGGCGCCGTTGCTTCGCTACTGGCAAAAGAAGGAAAAAAGAATACGACCTTGCGCGACACTCGCGACTCCTCACTGCGACGCGAGATTAAGGTCGTTACACGCTGGTGATGTCACACGTTTGTAATGTGCATGTCATTTGTTCTCTTGGGTGGAATAAAACTTTCGGAGTCGCGTTACATTAGCCAACACCATGCCGAACCGGTACACCTTCCGGCCAGACTTCCTTCCGTTTCGCAGACATCTGGCGCTAGCAGGCAGATCGTGCGTTCTTTTTAGCAATGACGTTAGCGTGCTGAATTCGATGAGCCGCTGGTCAGGTGAAACATCCACTTCCGATTTTGAAATCAGCATTCTGGTCGACCAGCATTTGAGACAGTCCAATGCACCAGCGGTATTTCGAGGTATGAACCACCTGGTATTTGCCGCGCTGGGAAGCGATTGGTTCGGATGGGATCTTCTCCGGAAGCGGATGTTTGGGGTCGTCAGCCTCGAATCTGCGCGCGATGAAAAGTTCTGGAACGAAGTCATCCTGCCGATAACACTCGGGGTAATGGGATGTTCGATTGGAGTCGTTCCCATGCACTGCGCGTGTCTGGAATGGCGAGGAGAAGGGTTGCTGCTGGCGGGGCGCTCTGGTGCAGGGAAGTCTACGTTGACGGCTGCGTTGGCACAATCCGGCTTCACGTTCCTGTCAGATGACTGGACCTATATCTCAAAATACAAGTCCCAAGCGGTGGCGCATGGCTTGGCTGTTCCCATCAAGCTGTTGCCAGATACCGAAAGATTCTTTGATGTCCTTGAGAATCGAACGGTAAAACCTGCAATGAATGGCGAACTTGCCTTCGAAGTGAGCGCCGATGTTTTCCAATCAACAGTTGCACTCTGCACGCGACCACGACGGCTGTTACTGCTTGACAGGCAGGCTAACAGCTCTATTCGATTTGAGCGAATTGGACCGGGCTCCGTTCGCAGCTTCTTGGAGAGATCGAGTGAGAGGCTGCCGAATGTATTGCATGAGGCACGCCAGCTACGGTCAAACGTGATCGAAGCTGTAGCTTCGCTTGACGTTTGGCAATTTACATACTCGGGTTCACCGCACGATGCAGCAACCGCTGTGCGCACCCTGATGGAGGGCTGAGGATGGCAACAGCATGGGAAGTGCTGGAAGAGGTGCCGGACCTTCTACGCCGGTTTGTCTACACTCCCTATCGAGCTTCGTTGTGTCTGGGTGAGTACATTGTCGAAATCGGGACGAATGACCAGGCGATTTCGCGTCAGTTGCAGTCCACCGGCAAATCGCGGGCAGAAATAGGACGCATGATGCAAGTAAGAGCAATTATCGACGAGGATCTGAACTTACCTCTGGATTCCACGCCCGCGGTGATGGACACAGGCTACGTCATCTGGGGTATGCGGCCGGGAATGCTGTTTTCCCTCGATCGGCAGACGCATGAAGCAACGATATTCATGCTGCACTTTGTTACACAAAACTTCTACGAACTCCTAACAACACTTCTGTCCGAGACAACAACCCAACCATGAATCGAAAACTAGCAAGATCCATCGTAGAGTTCCTTCGAGATGATTTTCAGCCGACCCAATACCATTTTGCGAAGTACACCGACCGTGATTGGCGAGTTACCAAGCGATGGCTGGACACGAGCGGGCTGGCTCTATACTTCCTTCGAAAACTGAAGGCGAATGTACTCGAGAATTCGATTCGTCCAAAGATCTTATCTGAACTCGAACAGAATGCCGCAGATCGTCAAGCTGAGGTGCAGCAAAGATTCCAGGAGTTTTCGCGACTGATGCAGATGTTTCGCCAGCACGGCATAAAATTCGCCGTGGAAAAAGGATTTGCCTTGGTCCCTGAATACTGTCCGGATATATCACTGCGCTTCCAAATGGATCTCGACTTTCTTTTGGAATCCAGCGATATAGAGAAATGCCACCAACTACTTGTAAATGACGGTTATCGTTATATTCCCACGATTCACGGTGAGCGCCGTTTTAAGAAGGGCGATCACCGCACTCCGGTAATGGCAAATTTCTACAAGCCCAAAGCTCAATATATGGTAGAGCTTCACTATGATGTTTCCGGTAACGCTATAGGAATATTGAACTCGCTCAGTTCGCCCATCTGTGAATCAATAACTTTGCCGGTACTCCAGCCTGTGGATTTCTTCTGTGCTCACATCTTACATTTGGTCAAACACCTGCGCTCTGGTTGGGTACGTGCAGACGCACTGCTCGAATATCGGTCTTTGGTGAATTCCAAAAAGGACGATCGTCGGTTCTGGCAAGAAGTGGCGAAGAGATGTGTTGATCCAGACCTGCAGTTCGCTGTGATGCTGACGGCTATGTTGGCGAACGTAACTCTCGGAACGCCAATCATTCCGGAGATTATGCCTTTGGTCGACTCCCTTTCTCCCGGAGTTTGTCGCTGGATAAGAACTTATGGGATGGAGGTTCTCACAACAGAGCACCCAGGTAGCAAGCTTTGCATGATTCTCGATCGTGAATCTCAGGCCAATAAGCCGGGGTGGCTCTATTACATTAGAAGACTATTTCCGCTGCGTATGCCGGGACGCATAAGTGAGAAAGGCGCGAATCGGGATTCGAGAAGGCGAGCAGCCGTTGAAGAGAGTTCGTTCTTATTGCTCCTCTTCCGCTATCGCCTTCGCGAGTTTGTTAGGATGTGTTACGTTCTCCCTGCATGGAGGTTTAGCGAATGGAGATCACGCCTCTGAGGGAACGGTTGTATAAGTCGTCGAGAGCTGCCTGAGACTACTTCACTTAGCATCTATGCTCAATGTCCGATATTTGCGTAGCAATTCGTAAAGTACGATTCCTCCTGCTGTTGCAACATTCAGTGAACTCTTCTGACCGAGCATAGGAATGCGAACATGTGTATCTGCCACTTCCAGCAATTCTGACGTTACCCCATCCACCTCGTTACCAAACACAACACAAACCGGAAATGTCGGTTGCCAGGTGAATAGATCTACGGAATGCGCTGTGGTTTCGATGGCAGCGATCTCAAATCCGTCGCGCCGGAGGCGATCCACCATTTTGACGGCGTCCCAGTCATGTTCCCATGCAACACATTCCTCGGCGCCTAAAGCTGTTTTCGAAATAGCGTTCTTTGGTGGATAGGCAGTGATACCGCAGAGACACAACTTCTCTAATCCGACGCCATCTGCGGCGCGAAAGAATGCCCCTACGTTATACATGCTGCGGACATTGCGAGCAGAACACATGCCGGAAGGTGAATTCCTCC
>CAYWSM010000347.1:0-9023 GCA_964460935.1 uncultured Terriglobales bacterium
CCCGGATTCAGCCAGAGTGACCGCCAGACCGCCTTCCGAGACGTCGTGGGCGGAATCCACCACTCCCGTGCGGATCAACTCGACAATGCACCTCTGGAGTTCAGCTTCCTTCTCCAGTTCCAGCGCCGGCGGGAATCCCCAAAGTTGGCCTAGGACTTCCTTGGCGTACTCGGAAGACCCGAACTCCGCCTGGGCATCCGTAATGTCACCCGGTTCCGAGCCGCTCAGCAGAATCAGGGCACGACCCGCATTCTTGTAGTGCGGATTTGCGGTCTTGGTGACATCGTCAGTTACGCCAACGATCCCAAGCACCGGGGTTGGGTAAATTCCTTCGCCGAGCGTCTCGTTATAGAAGCTGACAGTACCGCCAGTGATGGGAACTTCAAGTTCTTCGCACGCTTTCGTAATGCCGTCGATCGCTTGCGAGTACTGCCACTGTTTGTGCGGGTTTTCGGGATTGCCGAAGTTCAGACAGTTGGTAGCCGCCACCGGAGTCGCGCCAGCACAGGCGACATTTCGGCAAGCCTCAGCGACGGCATGCATGGCGCCCAGCTTCGGATCCAGGTATGCCCAGCGGCTGTTGCCGTCGAGGGCCATGGCCAGTCCGCGATCGGTGCCCTTCACGCGGATCACGCCCGCGTCACCGCCCGGGCGCTGTACGCCCGTAAGCTGAACATAGGACTCATATTGCTCGGTAATCCAACGCTTGTTGCAGATGTTGGGCGAGGCCAGTAGCTGTTTAAGATCGCCGGTCAGGTTGGTCTTCGCGCCGAGCTGAATCGAGTCCGGCATGTCCCGCTCGACTGGAGGCTCCCAGCGCTCCAATGGACGCTTATAAACCGGCGCTTCGTCGGTCAGCGCCGCGTTTGGGATTTCGGCCACGACTTTGCCGTGCTCCAGCACGCGCATCATCGGCTCGGGAATCACGCGTCCGATGGTGGCTGCGTCGAGCCCCCACTTCTGGAACACTTTATAGACCTCGTCTTCGCGGCCTTTTTCGGCGACAAGCAGCATCCGCTCCTGTGACTCGCTGAGCATGATCTCGTAGGGATTCATGCCCGTTTCACGCTGCGGCACCAGGTCCAACTCGATTTCGACACCAACATTGCCACGCCCGCCCATCTCGCAGGTCGAGCACGTCAGCCCAGCGGCGCCCATGTCTTGGATGCCGACGATCGCGCCGGTATCCATGGCTTCCAGACAAGCTTCCAGCAAAAGCTTTTCCAGGAAAGGATCGCCTACCTGTACGTTGGGCCGTTTCTGTTCGGAGCCTTCGGTAAACTCTTCACTCGCCATCGTCGCGCCGTGGATACCGTCGCGTCCTGTCTTCGATCCGACATAAATCACCGGATTTCCCGCTCCTGCGGCCTTCGCGTAGAAGATCTTGTCGCGGCGCATCAGACCCAATGCGAATGCGTTCACTAGTGGGTTCTGCGAATAGCAGGATTCAAACTTAGTCTCACCGCCCAGATTCGGGACGCCGAACAGATTGCCATAGTGCGCGATCCCGCTGACCACACCTTCGAGGATCGCGTGATTGTGATGAATTGTTGCTTCATCCACCGGCTGCGTGGCACCAGCATTCTCGATTTCATTTGGTTGTGCGGCACTACCATTCACGGCTTCATTTGGCTGTGTGGCACGGCCATTCTTGGCTGTGCCCCTTATCGGCCCAAACCGTAGCGAATCCATTACCGCCACTGGACGTGCGCCCATGGTGAAGATGTCGCGAAGAATGCCGCCAACGCCTGTTGCAGCACCCTGGAATGGCTCAATGAACGATGGATGGTTGTGCGATTCGATCTTGAACGCGCACGCCCAGCCTTCACCAATGTCGATAATGCCCGCATTTTCTCCGGGCCCTTGGACCACCAGCTTGCTGCGCGTCGGCAGGCGCTTCAAATGCACGCGCGAGGATTTATAGGAGCAGTGCTCGCTCCACATCACGCTGAAGATGCCCAATTCTGTGAGGGTTGGCTCGCGGCCGAGCAGGTCGAGGATTTTCTGATACTCGTCCGGCGTGATGCCGTGGTCTCGAAGGACTTCGGGAGTAATGGCAGCAGTAGTGGTATCTGGCATGTCTCGGGGAACCGTTGACCGGTACCCTTTATTTTCGCACGTCCATGCCCATTTGCGCCCGAAAACAAACCAGGAATCGTGAGCTCGCATCCTACAAGCCAGAAGCGAGATAAAGTCCTCATACTTACCCTGTGGGACTTCTTTCGGGGACCGTCAACCAGCGGTTCCCCGAAACAGCTTCACCATTCTGACTCTGCCCTTGTACTCCCTCCGTAGTTGCCTAATAATCAGCTCGGCATTCATGCAAATCCCAGACTTGGTTCGCTGGTACGCTCCGGAGAGACGGGACCGCGCGCTCGTAGTAACGGCGGTTGCCGTGGTGGCGATTTCCGTGGCCGACTGGATAGTTAAGCCCAACATCGGAATAGGTTACCTTTACATCTTTCCGATCCTTCTCGCCGCCGGCTTTCTGCAGAAGCGCCAAATCACTCTTCTCACCGCCTTATGCGCGCTGTTTCGGGAAGCTTTCAGCCCCTTTCATCATGGCCCCGAATCAATTCCGCGCACGTTATTTGTGTGGGCGGGTTTCGGCACGGTGGGATGGTTCATGCGCGAACTCGTCTCAAGCCGCCAACAGGCGGTCGAGCATATGGCGCGGCTGCAGAACGAAATCGATTTGCGCATGAAGGAGGCGCGGCGGCGCGAGGATGCGGAACGACAGATCAACGCGCTGATTGAGAGCAGTCCGGCGGCCATTCTATTGGTAACGGAATCGGGAAAGATCGAACTGTGTAATGAAGCCACGCGTCGCCTGCTCCGAACGGAAGACGGACTGTTGGGAAAAACGGTAACCCGCTATCTTCCCGATCTGTCTGTGATCCAGAGCCGTATCGGCCTCGGCTCGTCGCTGCGGACCGCGGTGGAATGTCGCGGTATGCGCGAAGACGGGGAAATGTTCCTCGGGCATGTCTGGATGTCGCTCTTTGAAACCCATGCGGGCTTGCGCGTTGCGCTGATTATCTCCGACGCCAGCGAGCAATTGCGCGACCGTGAGCAGGTCGGCCTGGAGCAGAGCCTCGCCAACTCGCGGCTGCTGGTTGCCGCCGTGTCGCACGAGATCAGGAATCTGTGCAGCGCCGTTGCCATTGCGCATACCAATCTTTCTCGCCTGCCTGGACTCGAACACAACACCGACTTTAAGTCGCTGGGCATGCTGGTGAAAGGGCTGCGACAGCTTTCTTCGGCCGAACTGATGCCGGTAACCAAGGCGGCAGAAGAAGGCCTGCAATTGAAGACGATCTTCGACGATCTTCGCATCGTCTTGCAGTCCGCGGCCGAGGATGCTGCCACCAATCTGGTTTGGAATGTCACTCCCGACTTGCCTCCCGTACGCGCGGATCGCCAGGGTCTATTCCAGGTATTTCTGAATCTCAGTCACAACAGTTTTCGCGCCATGCAGCAAGGTCCCAGGCGCACGCTCACCATTTCCACGCAGTGCGACATGAACCTGGTCACCATTCGTTTTCGCGATACCGGCCCGGGTGTCAGCCATCCTGACCAGTTGTTCAAGGTCTTTCACTCCGGTAACAATTCGAGTGGCATTGGACTATATATCTCCCGTGCGATACTTCGTTCCTACGGCGCCGATCTTCGTTATGAATTCAGCGATACCGGTGCGTGCTTTGCCATCGAGCTATTGCGCGCCCAGGGGGCTCCCAATTGAGTACAAGCAAACGCAGGCTGAACCTGCTTCTCATTGACGACCACATGCTGTTCCGCGAGGGCCTGGCCCGCCTGCTCGCCGCCGAAGACGACTTTACGCTGGTGGCCCATTGTTCGACAGGCGTGGAGGGCCTCGCGGCTCTCCGGCAGAATCCGGTTGATGTCGTCCTGCTCGATTACGACCTTGGGGAAACTCGCGGAACCGACGTCCTTTCGCAGATTCGCGCCATCTCTCCGCAGACGAAGGTCCTCATGCTGACCGCCGGCATCTCCGAGATGGTGTCCAAGCAGGTGATCTCCATGGGTGCCTCCGGAATTTTCCTAAAGCACCGTTCGCCGACCGAACTCGGAAGCTGCATTCGCCAGGTGATGGAAGGATGGTCGTGGCTCGATCAGCAGCATCTGCGCGCGATCTTCTCCGATGCGCCCGCCGAACCGGTGCCCCAGAAGCCGCGCTTCACCCAGCGCGAGCGGGAAGTGCTCCGCGGAGTTTTCGAGGGACTCGCCAATAAAGAAATCGCCGCCCGGCTGAACACGTCCGAGGCAGCGATCAAATCCGTCCTACAGCAGTTGTTCGATAAAACCGGTGTCCGTACTCGAACGCAATTAGTGCGACTGGCGATCGAGCATTACAGCGAGGAGTTACGCTAGTCCGCCACGAACCTCCAGCAAACTCTACTTAAGTCCTTTCGCGGCGTCCGCGTTTGGTAGCCCGGCTTGCGGTTCAGTACACTGTCCACGATGAAGTCCATCATCGTCGGCACCGCCGGACATATCGATCATGGCAAGACGGCGCTGGTCAAGGCGCTGACCGGCATCGACGCCGACCGTCTCGAGGAAGAGAAGCGGCGCGGCATCACCATCGACATCGGCTTTGCACACCTTGCGTTGACAGACGACAAGGGTGAAACGATCCGCCTCGGCTTCGTCGATGTCCCCGGGCACGAGCGGTTCGTCCGCAACATGCTGGCGGGTGTGGGCGGGATCAACCTCGTGCTACTCGTCGTCTCGGCCGACGAAGGCATCAAGCCGCAAACCGTCGAGCACTTCGACATCTGCCGGCTGCTCTCGATTCGCCGCGGCATCGTCGTGCTGACGAAATCAGATCTCGTCGATCCCGACACGCTCGATGTCGTTCGTCTCGAAATGGAGGAATTCTTCCGCGGATCGTTCCTCGAAGGCGCACCCGTTGTTCCCGTCAGTTCGAAAACCGGTGCAGGCCTCGAACAATTGAAGCGCGAACTTGTTCGCGCCATCGCCGAGATCCCCGATCCCGATACCAGCGCACTGGCGCGGCTTCCCATCGACCGCGTCTTCACCATGAAGGGTTTCGGCACGGTTGTTACCGGAACGCTCGTTGCGGGAAAAATTGCGAAAGACGACGAACTTGAGATTTATCCGATCGGCAAGCGCGTTCGAGTACGCGGCGTGCAAGTGCATGGTGGCGCGGCGGATCAAGCTCGCGCGGGTCAGCGTACTGCGCTGAATCTCTCCGGAGTCGGCACCGAAGACCTTGCCCGCGGCATGACAGTTGCACCCGCGGGGCTTTTGCATGCCACGAAGACTCTCGATGTTTCCATTTCGCTGCTCTCGACGGCGAAGCCGTTCAAGAATCGCGCGCGCGTACATTTCCATGCCTATGCCAGCGAAACCGTCGCGGAAGTCGTGCTCTACGAGGGAAAGCAGTTGTCGCCCGGCGGCGATGGATACGCACAGCTTCGGCTCGACAATCCGGCCCTGCTTCTTCCCGGCGACCGCTTTATCCTTCGCCAGTTCTCACCGGTGATTACGATCGGTGGTGGACAGGTGATCGACGCGTCTCCGTTGCCCCGCCGCAACCGCAAGCAAAACGTCGAGAGCATAACCAAATCGTTACAAGCACTTCAGTCGGGAACTCCTGAAGCCACGCTCTTCACGCGCGTTGCCCGGCGGGGCGGGGAAGGGCTCGCACTCGCCGATGCATTGGCGGAAACCGGATGGCCTCCCGCGAAAGTCGCTGCCGTAGCGACAGCTTTGGTCAAATCCGCGGGTGAGCAGAAGTTGGTTCGCGCCGGTCAGGTGCTTGTTTCGCGGCCTGCTTTTGAGAACGCGAAGGCCGACCTGTTCTCGCAACTCGGGAAATTTCACGATGCTAATCCGCTCGTAGGTGGCATCAGCAAAGGCGAATTACGCGAAAAGCTGGACCTGCCCGAATCGGTGTTCAACGCCGTGCTCGACGATCTTGCACGACAGAAGAAGGTCGAAATTTCAGGAGAGACGGTTCGCGTCGCCGGTCGTGGCGTGGTGATGAAGGATGAAGAGTCGGAATCAAAACGCACCATCGAGCAGGCGTTCGCCACCGCCGGCCTGAAGGTTCCTGCGCTGAAGGAAGTTCTGGCGTCGCTGCCGGTCGATCGTGTCCGCGCACAGAAAATCATGACCCTGCTGTTGCGCGACCGCGTACTCGTTAAGCTCTCCGACGACCTGGTTTTTCACCGCGACGCGTTGAACGAACTCCGCCGCAAACTCGCTGATTACAAAACGCAATCGGCAAAAATCGATGTTCCTCGCTTCAAGGAGCTGACCGGCATCACGCGAAAGTACGCCATCCCCCTGCTTGAATATCTCGACCGCGAGCGCGTCACGCGTAGGGTGGGCGACGAGCGCATCATTCTTTAGCCCTATGTAGCACAGCCATTCTTGGCTGTGCTCCGGCTGGATTATTATGGTGACAGGGGTGAGATATGAAACCCGTTGCATCGTTTCGCACCATGCTTCAACAGGCGCCGGTTAAGTTGGCGAAGATTTCGTCGGCTGCATCGGAGCGCCGCCCGAATCCCGATGCCTGGTCTCCCAGACAAGAACTCGGACACCTGCTCGACTCCGCCATCATGAACCATCAGCGCGTGCTGCGTGTGCTCTCCGAGAACAACCCCACGTTGTCGGGATACGACGCCGATTTCTGCGTAGCGGCGCACGACTACCACTCGCAGGAATGGGAGGAGCTGATTTCCACCTGGCAGGCGCTGAACCGCCATTTTCTCTGGTCGATCGAGCGTATCCCCGATGACCAGTGGCAACGTCCGTATATTTATGATGGAAAAAATGTAACGCTGGAGTTTCTCGTCACGGACTATATCCAGCACGCGATTCGTCATCTGCAACACATAGGCGTGCAAGTCGGAGACGCCGGCGAGCGCGCGATAGCCTAGTCTCATGCAATTTGAAAAGGGCTCGGCTTTCAGCCGAGCCGCAATCTAGACGGGCTCGGCGGGGAATTCCAGATCAAGGCCTAACGGCGCGGTGAACCGGTTCGTGAGATTCGCCAGTCCGACCAGCAGATGCAAATCAACAACCTGCTGGTCGTTGAAGTGCGCCTTCAGGAGCTCGACCTCGCCCTCCGCAATTTCGCCGGGTGTTCGTGTCAGCTTCTCCGCGTAGTTCAACGCATCCTGTTCCGATTTGCTGAACCTGTCGAGATTGCCGTCCTTAAGCGCCTTCCACTCCTCGGGCCCGAGGCCAATTTTCTTTGAAGATGCAATATGGTGCTGCGTGCAGTATTCGCATCCGTTGATGAACGACACTCGCAGATAAATCAGTTCCCACAGCCTCCGATCGAGGCTCTTGCCCACCGCCGCATAGAACGCCAGGAACGGCGTCAGCGCCTGCGGGTTGTGCGCCATCGCCTTATGGACATTGGCCGGCCTGCCAGCCAAGCGATGCTCATAAATCTGTTGTACTTCGGGGCGGGCGCTACGCGGTTCAACGTAAATCACTCGTGCCATGCTGGAATTGTAATGTCCGGTACTTGAAGAGTTAGTACGCTACTGTCCAGTTTGCGATCGTGCTTTTTCCCGATAATCCTTCCAATGCAACAATAGATCATCCCAACGTTTGTCATCTTCAAATGAAGGGCTCCAATCCGGCTCTTTATGTTTGTCCGCCAGCATAACCATGATCTGCGTAACCAATCGTCGATTTGAGCTATCGAGGGCATTCAGTAAGTACGACTCAGCTTCTGGGTACTGCAAATCCCCCAATGTGACCGCTGCCGCCATGCAGACGCTTTCGTTGCTGGACTGCAGGGCTGCGCCGATCTCCGGCAATAGATCTTTCCTTTGCAGACTCGCTAAAGCGGTCACTAGCATTCCCGCATACTGATAGTTCGTCGTGGGAATCATCTCTCTAGCCGTCGCAATAGCACCCTCATCTTTACGCAGTATCAATGATGACAAAATAGAACAAGTCAGGATCTCATCTTTCGTTTGTTGCAACTCCGCCTGTAGCGCCTTTGTAACTTGTGGGTCATCTGTGCCACGCAACTGCTGAACTAAATCGCGCTTTTCGTCGACACTAACGAGATCGGAACTCAGAGCCGCCAGCATGTATGACAACACATTATCTCGAACCGACCCTTTCCTCGGTCGCGCGATTACGGGCGGTGCAATGAAGACTGAGTAGAAAGGGTCTGAGAATCCCCAGCCCGAGCTTTGCTTTGAGAGCAGGAAGATGCGAGTCATACCGGAGGCAAGTGGGCCGCCTCTCGACCGCTTACTGGGAGTGATGGGGAGTATGCCGGCGACCTCTAATCTTCCCATGCTGATGTTGCCCTTCAACACTTCGCGCACATCAAGTATTGCGGAGTAGTTCTTGGCCCTGCTGCTCACACCAAAGCGAAAAACTTCTGCCGGAGAATCCGAAAGGCTCTTAACGTCCGCCACCACAACAGCATCGGCTTTCTGAGTAAGTTCGTTCAGATCCGCCCGGGTGTAAGGACTTTGATAATTTGCAAGGTCGGTTCTTTCGGATGTTTTCTGGGCGTGAGCGGGTGGAAGGCAAATCGACAAAAGAAGAAGCGCGGCCAAGTATGAAACGATCTTCATAATTCGACCTCAACGACGCTCACAGTATCACGATCTCGGAATTTATACTGTTAAACAAAAGAGTTGTTCCACTTTCAGGAATAGATGCCATTTGCAATCAGAATCATAGGAGCCGGACTCGCCGGCTCAGAAGCCGCATGGCAATGCGCTCGCCGCGGCGTGGCCGTTGATCTGTACGAGATGCGCCCTGTGCGCTCGACTCCCGCGCATCGGACGCCACACTTTGCCGAACTTGTCTGCTCCAACTCTCTTAAGTCTGATAGCGAGAACACCGCGCCGTGGCTGTTGAAGGAAGAAATGCGCCGCGCCGGATCGCTGCTGATGGAAATCGCCCGTCAGACAGCCGTTCCCGCTGGACATGCTCTGGCCGTCGATCGCGATGTGTTCGCCGCGCGCGTAACAGAGGCGCTCGAAGCCGAA
>CAYWSM010000348.1:0-2349 GCA_964460935.1 uncultured Terriglobales bacterium
ATCAATGTTGCTCTGGCGTCTCCGTGGCCGTTATCGCGGGGAGCGTTCCTCTGAAGTTCCGTTCTTCGCCCGACCAGTGGGATCGGGCCGGTAGAGGTGCTTACTTGCGTCCGGACGGCGCGCCTTCATGAAGTTTGTCTCTGCGGTGTTTACCCCGACCAAGAACCGACGGCTCAATGAGCTGCTCGGATTCCTGTTTTTTGTCTCGGCGCTCCTCTTTTTCCTCGCGCTCGTTTCATATTCGCCCGCCGATCCGTCGCTCAATACAGCTTCGGCTCGTGCGGCGTGGAAGCCGACTCATAACTGGATTGGCATCTTCGGAGCCTACTTCTCCGACTTCGCACTCCAGATCTTCGGTATCGCGGTATTTATCGTCCCAGTCTTCCTGACGATGCTGGGACTTCGCTGGTGGCGCTCGCGTTCGGTGGATTCCTGGCTGGCGAAGGCGATCGGCTCGCTGTCGCTGTTCGTGTTCTTCTCCGGACTATTGGGACTCTTTTCCTGGCACTGGCGCTGGATGCACGCCGTTCCAATCGAAGGTCTGGTCGGCCGCATCGTTGCCGACGTTCTGGTTCACTTCCTGAACGTGACCGGCGCGTACATTGTTTCGCTGGCCGCGATTGCCGTTGCGCTGTACTTGTGTACTGCGTTCTCCTTCGGACAAGTTAAGACATGGCTGGCGACCCGGTTCGCCTTTGTGTATGCCTTGCGCGAACGTTACAAGGATTGGCAAACGGCTCGCGCGAAAGCTCGTGACGCCAAAGAACTCGAGAAGCGCCGCGCAGCCAAGCCGACAATTGCGACCAAGCTGGTACCTGCAAGGCCGGTCTCTGCACAGCCAGGAATGGCTGTGCTACAGCCGCAGGCTGGAATGACTGGGTCACAGCCGCGGGCAGGAATGCCTGTGCCACAGCTACAGCCGAAGTCGGGGATTGAGCGGACCTTGGAGGAAATGGATTCCATTCCCGCCGGACCTCCGCCGGCGGCTCACCACGAAGACGCTGAACCGACCGTCACCAACCGCGCTGACACTGGCACCAAGGCAAAGACTACGATGCCGAAGATGGCCGGCGGCTACAAGCTGCCGTCAACGGCGCTGCTGAATCGTCCCGACGGTCAGTTCTCGATCGATGAAGATGAACTGAAGAACCTAGCCAAGATCCTGGTGGAGAAGTGCGCCGAGTTCGACGTTCACGGGCAGGTTACGCAGATCAATCCTGGTCCGGTCGTTACGACGTTCGAGATGAAGCCCGAGGCGGGCATCAAGTACAGCCGCATTACTGGCTTATCCGATGACCTATGCCTTGCGCTGCGCGCGGAGAGCATTTTGATCGAGCGCATGGCGGGCAAATCGACGGTCGGAATCCAGGTTCCAAATCGCGAGCGCGAAACGATCTGGCTGCGCGAGTTGATTGAGTCGCAGGAATTCATTGCGGGGAAATCGAAGCTCACGCTGGCTGTCGGCAAGGACATCAACGGCCGCATTAACGTTGCCGATATGGCGACGATGCCGCACCTGCTGATCGCCGGATCGACCGGGTCGGGCAAGTCGGTGGCGATCAATGCGTTCATCATGTCGATTCTGTACAAGTCCACGCCTGACCAGGTTCGGCTGATCCTGGTGGATCCGAAACGCGTGGAACTCGGCATGTATGACGGCATTCCGCATCTCTATACGCCGATCATTACCGAGCCAAAACTTGCGGCGAATGCGCTGCGCAATGCCGTGCGTGAAATGGAACGCCGACTGAAGCTGCTGGCCTCAAAAGGCGTGCGCAATATCGACCAGTACAACAAGCTGTTCGATTCGCAGACGCCAAGCTTGTTCGACGACGCGTCGCAGCAAGACGGGCCGATTCCGTACATCGTCATCATCATCGACGAGTTGGCCGATCTGATGATGCTCGACCAGTCGAACGTGGAAGAATCGATCACACGGTTGGCGCAGATGGCGCGCGCGGTCGGCATTCACCTGGTGTTGGCGACGCAGCGTCCGTCGGTGGACGTGATCACCGGGCTGATTAAGGCCAACTTCCCTGCTCGCATTTCGTTCCGCGTGGCGACGAAAGTTGACTCGCGAACTATCCTTGACGGCAACGGCGCTGAAGCGCTGCTTGGTCGCGGCGACATGCTATATCTGCCGTCGGGTTCGTCGCGCGTGCTGCGGTTGCATGCACCGTTCGTGACGGAAAAAGAGATTCATGGCGTCGTTGAGTTCTGGAAATCGCAGGGTACCGCGCAATACCAGCAGGCGTTCCTGGAAGCTCCGAAGGACGAGAACGGCAGGGTTGAAGGCGGAGCCGGCGGTGGAGATGGCGAGGACGATCACGACGAGCTTTTCGAAGACGC
>CAYWSM010000349.1:0-12951 GCA_964460935.1 uncultured Terriglobales bacterium
GGATTCCTGTATTCCTCGGCTTGGCTGCTCCGCACGACCGCTGGTTACTGATCGCAACCGTCACAAACGTGCTTGCGGTTGCCTGCTCGCAGTTCGGGCTCTTCCGGACGGCTTCCGTGTTGCTGCTCATGGGCGCGGTGCTGGTTTGCTATGCGTTGAGGATCTTCGAACGATCCATTCAAGCTCCCAAACTGAACGGCGTTCATCGCAGCATGCCGGTATTCATTCGCATGGCCTACGTATGGATGCTGATCGCCGCTTCGCTGGGAATCTGGTCCGCGTTCAGCGGTGATCCATCGGGCGGAATCGGTGGTGCATCGAGACACGCCCTCACTGTCGGATTCGTATCGATGATGATCTTTGCTGTAGGCCAGCGCGTGTTGCCCGCGTTCTCGGGCATGCGATTCTTGTTCAGCACCAGGCTGATGTTTGGTGCTATGGCGCTGGCAACCTTGGGCTGCACGATGCGTGTAGTTTCGGAGGTGCTTGCGTATCCCGGCTACGCGGCATGGGCCTGGCACTGCTTACCGGTTTCGGCGGTCATTGAACTCACCGGTTTCACGTTGTTCGCATTCAATCTTTACGCAACTTTTCTGCGCCTGCCCAAGACAGTGCCGGCAAAGTTCTATTCGATTTCAACTCAAACATCCGTTCATATTCAGGAGCGCACGAAATGGAATATCGCAAGCTCTGGATCGCCCTCATCCTTGTCGTAGCGGCGTCGTTCGCCGTGCTCGGAGGCGTGGGGTATCACTCCATCAACAATGCACCACCGATTCCATCGCAGGTGGTGACAACCGACGGCCGCGTGCTGTTCAGCGGCGAAACCATTCGCGACGGACAAAACGTCTGGCAGTCCATTGGCGGACAGGAAATTGGTTCCGTCTGGGGGCATGGCGCTTACGTCGCCCCGGACTGGACGGCCGACTGGCTGCATCGCGAGTCTATGTACGTTCTTGACCAGTGGGCGGTAGCGGCGGGTGCGGCGAACTACGCTGCACTTCCGGTGGAGCAGCAGGCTGCCCTCCGTGCACGCCTGCAGGAAGTGATGCGCACGAACGGCTATGACAAAGCAACGGATCGCATCGTAATTCCGCCGGTCCGCGCGGCTGCGTTCGAGGAAGTCGCGAAGCACTATGCAGACGTCTTCGCGAATGGCCGCAAAGAATACGCGATCCCTCAAGGAGCACTCACAGATTCCAAGAAGCTGCACGACATGGCAACTTTTTTCTGGTGGACGTCATGGGTCTCCTCGACGAATCGTCCAGGACAGGAAGTCACTTACACGCAGAACTGGCCGCATGAAGACCTTGTAGGCAATCGTCCGACCGGTAATGCGGTTGTTTGGAGTGTGATCAGCTTCGTGCTGTTGCTGGCGGGAATCGGCGGCATGGTGTGGTATTTCGCTTCGAAGGAGCATGTCCCGGCTCAGGGACCTCTGCCGACGACGGATCCGCTGCTCGGCCTGAACCCGACACCATCGCAGCGAGCGACCATCAAGTACTTCTTCGTGGTCGCGGCGCTCTGGGTGGTGCAAGTCGGACTCGGCGCAATCGCAGCGCACTATGGCGTCGAAGGCGGCGGGTTTTACGGTATCCCGCTCGCGAAGTGGCTGCCGTACTCGATCGCCCGCACATGGCATTTGCAGATTGGGATCTTCTGGATCGCAACCTCCTGGCTCGCGACTGGTCTATACATCGCTCCTGCGGTGAGCAACCAGGAGCCTAAAGGTCAGCGCTTGGGAGTGAATGCGTTGTTCGGTGCGCTGATCCTGGTTGTTGTCGGATCGCTTGCCGGCGAATGGCTGGGAATTCAACAGAAGCTCGGGAACCTGTGGTTTTGGTTCGGATCGCAAGGCTATGAATACGTTGACCTCGGCCGTGTATGGCAGGTGCTGTTGTTCGTGGGTCTGGTTTTCTGGCTGTTCCTCATGTACCGTGGCCTGAAACCGGCGTTAGCCAAAAAAGACGAGAGCCATTCGCTGCTGCTATTGTTCCTGGTCTCGGCGATCGCGATTCCGCTCTTCTATGCTGCCGGACTGATGTACGGCAAGCGCAGTCCGCTGATTACCGCTGAATACTGGCGCTGGTGGGTGGTTCACCTCTGGGTGGAAGGCTTCTTCGAAGTGTTCGCCACCGTGGTGATCGCCTTCTTGTTCACGCGCCTGAAACTGCTATCGATTAAGTCGGCGACTCGCGCCGTCTTGTTCTCGACCGTTATCTTCCTGTCGGGTGGCATTATCGGAACGTTCCATCACCTGTACTTTACCGGTACGCCGAACTCTGTGCTCGCTCTCGGAGCGGTGTTCAGCGCCATGGAAGTTGTACCGCTGGTGTTAGTTGGATTTGAAGCCTGGGAGAATATCCGCCTGGCTCGCGGCAACCAGAAGGCGCTGTGGGTCTCGTCGTATAAGTGGCCCATCTACTTCTTCGTGGCCGTTGCGTTCTGGAACTTCGTCGGAGCGGGACTCTTCGGATTCTTCATCAATCCGCCGGTTTCGCTCTATTACATGCAGGGACTGAACACCACTCCGGTGCATGGACATACGGCATTGTTCGGCGTGTACGGCATGCTTGGACTCGGGCTGATGCTGTTCTGCCTGCGGGCGTTGAAACCAGGACTGGCATGGAAAAACAAGCCTCTGGCGGCTGCATTCTGGCTGATCCAGATCGGGCTCGCACTCATGGTCCTGATCAGCCTGCTACCGATTGGATTGATGCAGGCATATGCGTCGGTCGAATATGGCACATGGTACGCCCGCTCGTCGGAATTCCTGCAGACGCCGCTCATCAATAACCTGCGCTGGTTACGGGTAATCGGTGACAGCCTGTTTGCCATTGGTGCGCTGGTGTTGGGCTGGTTCGTACTCGGACTGGTCACCGGGCATTCGTACGACAAAACTGCCATGGTGAAGGAAGGGAAGTGGGCCCCAGAGCCGGTTCCTGCCCGACAGATGGGAGACTAGCTCCGGCGATTACGACAAAGGGCGTGCCCGCCGGCACGCCCTGATTATTTTGCGAATTAACTACTGAATGGCTATGTAGTCATTTTTCGAATGCCCGCAGACCAGGCACTTCAGGAAGTTCAACGTCTCAACCGTGTATCCGCAGACCTTGCAGACATACCACGTCTTGGCGGCCTTCAGCTTGTCCATGTTATTCAGCGCGTATGTGTACAGGCGAGCGTGTTCCGCTTCCGTTTTCAGCGCATAAGTAAAGGTACGAATCGCGTCTGTTTCCTTATTCTGTTTCGCATGCTTAAGGAACTCCGGATACATCACATCGCGCTCGTACACTTCGCCTTCGATTGCGACTTTCAAATTTTCGGACGTTGATTTCACGACCGTGGTCTCGATGACTGCTTTGGGTTCAGATCCCATCTTGCGGATCACTTCGGCATGATTGCGTGCATGGAACTCTTCGGCTTTCGAACCGGCGCGGAAGAGAGAAGCAACTCCCAGAAAGCCTTCGGCTTCAGCCTTTTTGGCGAATTCGGCATAGCGGGCGGAGGCATTACTTTCGCCATTGAAAGCGGCCTGCAGATTGTCGAGCGTAGTCGCGCTCGCAGTGAGAGTGGTCATCGGAGGACTCCTTTCGTAGATTCACTAGTGTGAATCGTGGAAGTCCTCCGCTGCTGTGATGATTGAAACTGAGCCTTGTGACGCTGGTTTGGTCCTGGTTTTTAAATTACCAAATTACCAATTTACCAACTTACTCAATTCCTTACACGAACACTTCGCCCGGCAACCGGCTGAGCGTGCGGCTCGTAAGCGTGTTCTGTACAGGCTTCGGCTGGAAGCTGTCACCGCTTGCCGGCGAGATCTGCTTGCGATCGATCTTCAGCTTCATCGTGCGCTCGATGTGGCGCAGTTCAAGTAATTCGGCGCCTGTGACCAGAGTCGAGGCCTTACCCTGCTGTCCGGCGCGTCCGGTGCGGCCCACACGGTGGATGAAGTCTTCCGCCACCTGCGGCAGGTCGTAGTTGATGACATGGGCGATGTCGGACACGTCAATGCCGCGCGCCGCGACATCGGTCGCAACCAATATCTGCGACTTGCCGCCGGAGAAATCGGTCAGCGCACGGGTACGTTGAGCCTGCGTACGGTCGCCATGAATCATGCCGACGCTGAATCCATCCCGCATCAGGTTCTTGGCCAATCGCTCCGTGCCGCGTTTGGTCTTGGCGAAAACCAAAGTCTGGCCTTTTTCGCTGTAGAGAAGCTGGCGCAAGGCGTCGAGCTTTTCGGTCGGACCGACTTCGAAAGCCTGCAGTTCCACGGTGTTCGCCGGTTTTAAGGTCGAGCCGAGCGAGATCCGTTCCGGCGAGCGCATGTATTGCTTTACCAGTTCGGCAATGCCGCCAGGCATGGTTGCCGAAAAGCACAGCGTCTGGCGCTGCGCGGGAAGGGAACCAATGATCCGCTTGATCGCCGGGAGAAAGCCCATGTCGAGCATCCGGTCAGCTTCGTCAAGCACGAGGACCTCGATTGCACGGAGGTCAACCAGCTTGCGCTTGTGCAGGTCCTCGAGACGCCCAGGAGTGGCGACCACGAGTCGCGCTCCGCGGCGGAGCGTTTCGATCTGGCGCTTCTCGCTGAGTCCGCCAATGACGAGTGCTGCCTGCGGTAGCTTGTCCCGCAGATTTTCGTAATGCTGATGAACCTGCATGGCGAGTTCGCGCGTCGGTACGAGGACGAGCACCTGTGGCTTTCTTACCACAGTCTTCAGAAGTCGCTCGATAGCCGGTATCAGGAATGCCAGCGTCTTGCCGGTTCCGGTTTGTGCGGTGGCAACAATGTCTTTGCCGGCCAGTCCATGTGGAATGGTGGCGTCTTGAACAGGAGTGGGAGTCGTAAATCCAGCGGCTTCCAGACGGTTCTGTAGCGCGGGATTCAAAGGTAAATCTCTGAATTTAATCAATTTGTGAATCTGCTTTCTGAAGGGCACTCGCGAAGTGCATTCGGAAACGCAGTCCACGAAGGAGTCTCTATGCCAATCAATTCTGTTTCTTCTTAAAAGAGCACGACGTCAGTCATGCCGCAAATGTTCTACTCCTCATAGAGCTTTAGCCCTTAGAGGTTGCAAACGCTGTTGAACGGAAACGAGTAAAGGCGGGACAAACGTCAGATCGTCTTGGACCGGACTACCGCACCACAAGCACCCCGTGGCAGTAGCGTCTATTTCATTGTACCACGCACCACCGCTTTCGGTGCTTTATTGAAAATCGTGGAAGTCAAGTCCGGCCGGTTGGGCGAATTCGTCTTCGGCATTAGATCCGTTATCGGATGTTTGCTCGTCAGGGTCGGCGACATTGCCCTGTTTCTTCTGCAGTCGTTTCTGCAACTTGTCAGCAGCGCGTTGCTGCCGCGCCATCTCTTTTTGGCGTTTCTGGAATGATGGTCTAGAATTTGCCATTATTTATTCGATGCCTCAGTTCTCCCGCAAGTCGCTGAAGTAGAAGATATTATACAAAAATAACGGTTCCCGGACCTGCAATGCTGCCGCGGTCTTTCCGAGAGTGCCGTAGCTTGCTGGCGTTTTCAGAAATTATGCGCCGTCCTATAACCCCGCCGTGAAAGAACTTTCCTGCCACTGAGGTATGAAACACTTTGCGCTTCCCCAGCGCCCATTCTGAGGTAAATCACTGAATTATCTAGTGTTAGGTGATGGCCCACCGATTGCTCATATAGGGAGCAAAGCTATGGGTGGGGCAAAGTGAAACTTTGCACTAATGCCTTAGCTGCAAGTCGCGAGGGAAGGTGCACACTTGCGACGGGGGCCAGCAGTTCAGCACCGAACAATCTTGAGGGAAAAATTCAGGAGGAATTACGCGATGAAACTCGTACGGGCATCGCTCTTTGTGCTCGCTGTGGCGCTGTTGCTGACCAGCGCTTCCTTTGCCGATCTGTATCATCAGGATTTTGACGGTACCGGCAACCTCTACTCTTCACAGAACGATACGACTGGTGGCAACGGTCTGTACGCTCAGGTGTACGACAACTTCACACTCGGTACATCCAACACGATCACTGAAGTTACGTTCGCGGGCGGATACTTCAACCCACCTCAGCAGGGTGATATCACCGGTTTCACGGTTTCGATTTATGGTGATGCTGCGGGTCAGCCCGGCAGCGTGCTCTACACCACGCACGTCAGCGGTACCGGTGGCGAGACTTTCCTTGGCGACTTCGGTGGCTTCCCGGTTTACACCTATGACATCGCTGGCCTGAACTTCAGCGCTTCTGCTGGAACTCAGTACTGGTTGAGCATTTATCCGGATGAAGGCTTCCCGCCGCAGTGGGGCTGGGCCTCCGCTACCGGTGGCGACGGCGTTTCGTATCAGGACTTCTTTGGTTCCCGTTCGCAACTGGCTGCTGACATGACGTTCTCGCTTATCGGCGGTAATGTTGGCACGCCGGAACCCAGCAGCTTGATGCTGCTCGGCGCTGGCCTGCTCGGCTTCGCCAGCAAGCTTCGCCGCAAGTAAGCAAGTCAACGGGATCCATCGCGATCCTCCAATTCTCGAGCTGTTGCACTGATGGTGCAGCAGCTCGAGTTTGCCTTTCCGCAGACATCAACTTCTCCCTACCACTCTGTAGTTGTGGCTCGATAGCCGCCATTTTTTTTGACCCAATCTCAGGAGGAGTTTTGGCGATGAAATACTTATCCGCCTTGGTGTTTGTCCTGTTGTTGACCGGAGTGTCTTTCGCCAACATCGTCTATAGTCAGGATTTCGACCATACCGGCAACTCTTATAATTCACAGAACGATCCGCTCTTTTATGGTGTATTTGTTCAGGTGTATGACAACTTTACGCTCGGTGAGTCGAATACTATCAACGAGGTCTTTTTGACCGGCAATTATTTCGCTCCACCCGAAGGGGGACTGGCTACCGGGTGGACTATCCAGTTTTACGCCGACACCGCTGGCCAGCCCGGATCGCTATTGTCCACCGTGCATTTTAATGACAATGGCAACGAAACTTTCATCGGCAATGTCGGTGGTTTTCCGACCTACACCTATGACATCGCTGGTCTGAACTTCACTGCGCAAGCCGGAGTCCAGTACTGGTTGAGCGTTTACCCGGATGTGCAATTCCCGCCGCAGTGGGGCTGGGCATCTGCCACGGGCGGCGACGGCATTTCGTATCAGGATTTCTTTGGTATTCGCTCGCAACTGGACGCCGACATGGCGTTCACACTCATCGGCGGCAATGTCGGAACTCCGGAACCTGGTAGCTTGATGTTGCTTGGCGCTGGCCTGCTCGGCCTCGGTGGTTTGATTCGCCGGAAGTAAATAGCAGGATCGCGTCGCGGTCCTCTATATCATCTATATCAGGCTGTCTCATTACGAATGGGAGAGCCGCACTTGTTTTTCGGCCGAAGTAAGGTTGCAATGTCCGAGTTAACACAGCCATTGCCCGGACCTGCAACCGGCCTCCTTAATTGGGAACGGCGATCGTAGCGAAACGCAATCTGGGCTTGCTATTCATGAGCGGAACAGCTAGCCTTTGACGCTAAAGCCTTGGGAGATTTGCTATGCAGCTCAAGTTGGGTGTTCGAGTGGTGGACGCAGTTTCGATCGTGGATTGCCGCGGGCGGTTGCTCTTCGGTGACGAAGCCGGAGCATTGCGAGACACGGTCAAGAACCTCCTGTCTGAATCGAAGCACATTGTCATCAACCTCGCTGAGACCACCTATATCGACAGCGGCGGTCTTGGAACGCTGGTGGGCTTGTACACTTCAGCCCAGAACGTTGGTGGAATGGTGAAGCTCTGTAATCTGCAGCAACGTGTCACAGACCTGCTCCAGGTCACGAAGTTGCTTACCGTGTTCGATGTTTACGATACCGAGGAACAAGCGGTCAGGTCGTTCACGCGGTCAGCCGTCGCATAGCAGAGAGAAACCTCGACATGAAAAAGCCCGGGAGCCCCGGGCTTTTTCTTTGATCTGGCAATCAGGATAGGCGTATTCGCGCCCGTCGCCTAAGCTGCTTCTTCGGCCTTCTTCTTTTCTTTCTCCTTTGCCAGGCGGCGGCGCTTCCTCAGTTCGCGCTCGGAGTACAACGAGCCCCGGCAATGCTTCGCTTTGCAGTGGCAGTGTGCAGGATCGTTTTCCTCGCCATCGAACAGGTTGTAGTCGTAGGTGAGTTCTTCGCCCGGACGTATGTCGCGGATGGCGATTATCCAGATCTTTCCATTGATCTCGTCTGTTTCGCAGTTGGGATCGCACGAATGATTGATGAACGCCGCGATGCCGTGACCATCAATGACGCGGCTGCCATTGCCAACCGCGAACAGGTAAGTGATGTCGCGATGCTCGTAAACTTTGTCGCCCTCTTCCTTGGTGATGCGAGGCCCGGTATACTCCACAACCTTGCGGCCCTTCTTGATTGGAGCGGTGGTGAACACACCCGCGGCATGCACATCGGACGACCGGACAATCAGACCCATAAAGTGAAATCCCCAGTTAATCTTCGCAACCGTGCTCATTCTTGTGCCGCTCGATGCTTTGCGACAGGTGTTCGAGTTTGCGCTTGAGAAGCGGTTCGTAATCGCTTTGGCCTGGCGCATGCGTTCCGCGCGACAGATGGGTTGTTGAACGCGCCACCGTCCGCTGCTGGTGGAGCTTCACGCTCAGCCCTTTTGCCTCTGCACGCAATCCTGCAAGTTCACGACAGCTCATGCAACAGGAGTATAGCGGAGGTTGGGCTTAGAAAGACCAAGAGAGTCGCTCCGTTTTCTATTTTTCGACGAAGATCATGTCGAGAATGTCAGCCTGCAGCGAAATTGTGCGATTGTTTTGGGCGATCAAGTCGGCGAATTTCAACTCGACGCCGTTCACAACCACCTTGTCGTTCTCGCTGCGTGAGCCACTGTCCTTGGCCCGCATCCAGTCGGTCAGGTTTCCATCAAACTGGTTCTGATTGACGTCACGCAAATAGTCGGTGCAGCGCCGGAAGAGCTTGGGAAGAATCAGGGCGCCGTTGGGACCGATCGAATTCTGATCATCGAGTCGAAACTCGCGGCTGCTATCGAGGTTCCATACCGTCGCATTTCCAGTAGCCGAGGAGGTTGAAGCGGTCACTCCTACTCCTGCTCCAGCCGCGGCGGCCAATGGCGCGCTTTGTTGGCGAGCCGCCTGTGCTGCCTCATGAAATACAGTTCGATGATGCTTGGGCATTGACGTGTAAACGGTGTAGTACGCCATACCGTTGGTGATCATCGCGTAGTTCATCGTTTGTTTCAGGATGTGATCGGTGACCGCGACCCACTCCCCATCCGGCGGCAATTGAGTTCCTACGAGAATGTACGAGACCGGACGTCCATTGGCTTCGGCCATTACCGCGAGAATAGCGCCTGGAATCGTCTTGGGCATGCAATCTGTGACTGTTGTTCCCTTGTACTGGATGTTGGTGAATCCAACTTTGCTCAGGAGGGCATCGCGGGCGACGCTGCCCAGCGGTTGCAGCGCTGCGCCGTAGTGCAACTCTGGTGCGTCAATCCCCTCAAAGCGAAGTTGCACGCTGCCATCCACCGTGCTGGGCTTGATGCGGTACGCCCGATTGAGCTCCTGCAGTAAGGCCGGGTTGGTCGGCACGAACCGCACGCTATCGCCATCGGGTTCTTTTCCGATGAGCACGAAGTTTCCGTGAATGCAAAGCTGGCTGGGAGAACTGGCCATAGTTCCTCCTTCTTTTGGAACGTTCAGGGCCGTGGAGGAATGCTCGCACCACTCTATGTATTCCGCATGAAAAGCGCCTTGTGATTTCCGAAAATGGAACACGGGATTAGAAGCGAAACGCTAGTACGCCGCACGACGAAGGCGATCAAGTACAGCCTCCCACTCGGGTGTTGACGGAGGCTGTTCGACCGCAATCCAATCAAGATTTTGGCCGTCGAGCTCGTGAAGCGTGCGGTACAACGCGGAGGCATACGGCTCCGGCGATCCCGGCATGCGGATGATCCGGGCTTCTCCAACAGAGGGATGAAACAGTTCTAGATACGCGCCGCGTCCTGAAGTGGGCACTTCACCATTGCGGACCAACAACAGCTTGGTACGCGGACTGTAATGCTTCGGATGCTGTCCCGGCGATGCATGCGGGCCTTCTACAACCGACGAGAGCACATTGATAAGCCCAATCAGCTCTTCAATCTGCGCCCTTGAGATTCCACCAGGCCGAAGTAATGTTGCCGGATTTGTCGCGAGCGACAGCACCGTGGACTCGATTCCAACCTCGCACGGCCCGCCATCGAGAATGAAGTCCACACGATCGCCCATGCTCTGCCGCACGTGCTCTGCAGTTGTCGGCGAGAGCTGCGTGAATCGATTCGCGCTGGGAGCGGCCAGCGCAAGATCGCATTCCCAGATCAGCGCCAGCGCCACCGGATGCGCCGGCATGCGCACACCGACGGTATCTAGTCCGGCCGTAACTATGTCGGGAACTGCGGCCTGCTTCGGTAACACCAGCGTTAGTGGCCCCGGCCAGAACTCACGGGTCAGAATGCGCGCCGGTTCCGGCCAGTCACGAACAACCCTACGCAACATTTCTTCCGAGGAAACATGCACGATCAGCGGACTAGTGCGTGGCCGCCCCTTCGCCTCGAAAATACGCGCCACGGCTTCTGCATCGAGGGCATTCGCGCCTAAACCATAAACCGTTTCCGTCGGAAATGCGACAAGTCGTCCTGCACGCAGCAGTTCGCATGCGTGCGCCAGATCGGCGGAAGGAATTTTGTAGACATCCATCAAGGCTGCCTGGCCAGTATAGATGGCGGGCTGATTGGCTTGATTTACTTACCCGAGGATAACCAGATCATGCTCATGTCTAAAACGACTCGCCTGGTATACCTTGTAGATCTGGAAAAGACACCGTAACTTCTTGTTAGGCTATGGGTTAAGGTGTCTAGGCTAAGGCAAAGCTCCTTTCGATTTGAGCTACGCCGCCGATAGATTTTTTCGCAACTCGGGTTTACAACGTGAGAACCCACAGGGAAATGCGAAATCTGAGACAGCTACTCTGACATCTATATAAGTAACGGTCCAGAACAGGAGAACAATATGAGGGCGAAGATTACGGTAGCCTCGTTGGTTTTGGTTTTAGCGCTGGGCATGACCGTCGCGTGCTCCAAGAGCGGACCAAACGATGCCCAGATCATCGGGCAGGTCGCAACCAAGATTCAGGCCGACGGAAACGTTCAGACGAAGGCGATCGCAATCCAGTCGAACAGCGGCGTGGTGACATTGTCCGGACAGGTAACCAGCGACTCCGAGCGGAATGCCGCGGCGGTTGACGCAGCTCAAGTCGAAGGCGTGAAAACGGTCGTCAATAACTTGACAGTCGCGAATGCCGCTGCCTCACCGGAACCGGTTCCACAGCCGGTGCATGAACAGGCGAAGCCTGAGCCGGTGAAGTCTTCGGCTCGTCATCGCGATACATTCAAGACTCGCAAGACGCAGGACAATGATCGTCCGGCCCCTGCTCCGACCAGCACGGTTGCGCAGAACACACCTGCTCCTGCGCCGGTTTCAACCTATACTCCACCGCCCGCGCCTCCGAAGCCGCAGACGGTCACTGTTCCTGATGGCACGCAGATTTCGATTCGCCTGATCGATCCGCTCGACAGCGAGAAGAACCAGGTGGGCGATCGCTTCCGCGCAACCATCGGACATTCCGTCTATGTTGGTGACCAGGTGGTCATCCCCATGGGAGCCGACGTCGAAGGGCGCGTCATCGACGTCAAAGGCGCGACGCATTTCAGTGGCAAATCTGAGTTGGCGGTTGAATTGACGAACCTGTCGATGGGCGGCAAGAACTACGAATTGCACACGCAGGAATATCGTCGTGAAGGAGCCGCACGCGGCAAGAATACCGCTGAGAAAGTTGGCGGTGGAGCTGCTGTCGGCGCCATCCTTGGCGGAATCCTCGGTGGCGGCAAAGGCGCTGCAATCGGTGCAGCGGCTGGCGCCGGCGCCGGTGGTGGCGTGAACGCCGCCACGAAGGGCCAGAAGATACAGCTTCCGGTTGAGTCGGTGCTGAACTTCCAGTTGGCCAGTCCGCTGACTGTTACGCCGAACGCGAAAGCCGGACACAGCTACAATGATCGTCCGGTCCTGTCGGATCGTACGAATAGCGGCAACAATAACAGCAATGACAACGAATACAGCGATCGCGACAGCACCGATCGTCCGGTGCTTGAGCGTCGTTCCGGCAACAGCAACAACGGAGATTCGCAACCTAACTAGTCACACGCCCTCCCCCCAGAACGGCGGCTTTCGAGCCGCCGTTTTCGTTTTGCATGCAATATTCGCTTGCCAATGAAAAGTCGGGGTTTTCGGATTAGATAAATTGTTTGTTTTCTTTTATGTAGCTGGCCAGCAAGATCTCATGATCGTAAGTATTGCAGAATCAGTAACTTAGGTCATAGCAGGAATGGGAAAAGAGAAAAATACCCCACCCTTCAATGGAATCAGCAACTTACAAACGAATAGTTGCAAACAAAGGAGTTAAGAACTGCAGCGAGGCCTGTCAGCCGTTAAGCATCGTCATTTCGCTCGTTCCGCGGCGGGTCATGAGTTCGCGGATCGCGTCGCGCGGCGATTTGCCCTCGTGCAGGATGGCGTACATCTGCTCCGAGATCGGCATTTCCACATTCATCCGCTTTGCAAGCCCAACGGCCGCGTTGGTCGTCAGCACGCCTTCGGCGACCATGCCATGCATTCCGGCGATGATGTCGTCGAGTTTCCGGCCTTTGCCGAGCTCGACGCCGACGGTACGGTTACGGGAGAGGCCTCCGGTACAGGTGAGGACGAGATCTCCCATTCCGGCTAAGCCCGCAAGTGTCTCCTGGCGTGCACCGCAGGCCACGGCGAGGCGGGCAATCTCAGCGAGCCCGCGGGTGATCAGCGCGGCGACGGTGTTGTGGCCAAGACCAAGTCCATCGCAAACGCCG
>CAYWSM010000350.1:0-5096 GCA_964460935.1 uncultured Terriglobales bacterium
GCGTTCCATAGTCCGCGACCATGGATCACCGAAGGACTGGCGGGATTCGCACAGGTACTTATCCGAGAGCAGCAGGATGGGCGCCGCGCGGCGTTCGATTACTTGAATACAAACCTGCCCGCCCTGGTTGCGGCCGAAAAACAGAATGCTGAGAGTACGAAGCCGTCGGGTGATGCCGCACAGTCGTTGGTTTCAACCAGCGATGAAATCTACCTCCGTGTGAAGGCCATGTTCGTGTGGTCGATGCTGCGTGATCTGGTCGGTGACAGTGCGTTACAAGCAGCGCTCAAGAACTATCGTGCTGTGGAAGACAAGGATCCGACATACGTCCAGAAGCTCATGGCGGCGCAGACCAAGCGCGACTTGGAGTGGTTCTTCGACGATTGGGTGTATCGTGATCGCGCTCTCCCGGAGTTCAAAATTGAGTCTGCCGTGCCGCGCGAAACTCTGAACAATTCGTATGTGGTCGCGGTCACGGTAGAGAACAAAGGCGGCGCAGGCGCCGAGATCCCTGTCACGGTTCGCGGCGCGAGCGGCGAACAGACGGTACGGATGATGATTCCTGCACATCAGAAAGCCACGACGCGCCTTGCGGTTCCGGGAAAGCCTACGGAAGTAACAATCAACGATGGCACCGTGCCTGAGACGGACACGTCGGACGATCGGCTCGAATTGAAGTGAGAGTTTAGGTCGTCGGAAACGGCTCAGCTATTTTTCGCGAGCAACTACAAAGTCAGGAGCCCACAGCAGGGCGCGCTTAATCTCCGAGTCGGGAAAGGTGCAGATGGCGTTGCGCGCCGCAGTTGCGTATTCGGTTGCACGGGCAATCGCGTAATCGAGCGATCCGTAACGGTTGAGGATGTCGAGGATCTGCTGGTGAGTGACTCCATTGAAGGCGCGGTCGCGCAGGATGGTTTCAATCTTGGAACGTTCTTCTGCCGTACAGTGCTGTGCAGCGTGGATGACGGCCATTGTGGCCTTGCCTTCGCGTAAATCGCTGGCGACTGGTTTTCCGAGCACATCTTCGGATGCAGTAAGATCGAGAACGTCGTCCACGATCTGGAAGGCCATTCCTAAATTACGCCCGTAAGCACCGAGTTTTTCTTCCTCTTCGGGAGTAGCCTCGCCGATGATGGCGCCTAGTCGCATGCACACTGAGAACAGGCAAGCGGTCTTACGAAAGATGAGATCGAGGTGCTCGTCCATAGTGATCGACTTACCGAGCTTCTCGATCTGCAGCAACTCGCCTTCGACCATCTGCTGCGTCAGTTCGGTAAGGACGTCAAGCACGCGGAAATTGCGCTCCTGCACGGCGATTTTGAATGCCTGCATATAGAGCCAGTCTCCGGCCAGAACGCACTTGGAATTACCCCACTTCGTGTTCGCCGCCGGACGGCCACGCCGGGTTTGTGCTTCGTCGATGATGTCGTCATGAACGAGTGTCGCAGTATGAATGATCTCGACCACCGCGCCGAGGCGAACCGGAGTTCGTCCTTCACGTTCGAACAGCTTGGAAGATAGGAGCAGGAGAGCCGGGCGCAGGCGCTTTCCACCGCCTTCGCGAAGATACTCGCCGATCTCGGTAATCACCTGGACGCTGGAAACGGTATCGCGCCCGAACTCACGCTCGATTGCGGCGAGATCGTCACGCAACAGCTCAAATACTTCTTTCGCGCTTCCAGTGGCCGGTGTTGCCAATGATCACCCCATGATGTGCGGGCCAAGCGCCCGCTCAAACTAGTTGGAACGGTAATTCGTGAACTGCATGTCGATACCGAAATCTTTCGATCGTAGCAGCGCAATGATCTCCTGCAACGTATCGCGATCCTTGCCGCTCACTCTCACCAGGTCGCCCTGGATCGACGCCTGCACTTTCTTTTTCGAATCCTTGATCGTTTTTACGATCTCGCGTGCCTTCTCGATCGGTATCCCCTGCTGCATGGTGACCTTCTGCCGGACCGTGCTCCCGGCCGCAGGCTCAATTGCGCCATAGGAGAGGCCTTTCAGCGGAACGCCGCGTTTTACCAGTTTCGCTTGCAGCACATCCGTGACGGCTTTCAGCTTGTATTCGTCCGCCGACGCAAGGGTCAATCCGTCTTTGTCCATGGCGATATCGGACTTCGAATCCTTCAGATCGAAGCGCTGATGGATTTCCTTCAGCGCCTGCTGCACGGCGTTGCTTACTTCCTGCAAATCGATCTTGCTCACGATGTCGAAGGTGTTCTCCGGCATAACGTCTAGTGTACTATGCGCCCTTTTTCCGTCGCCGGATATTCGCGTTTGTCCATGTGAGTGTCAGATTTTAATTGGAAGAAGCGGAAGAAGTTCTCAGCGGTCAGACGACCGAGTTTCTCGGCGGATAATCCACGCATCTGCGCGATGAATCCCGCCGTCTCGACGACATAAGAGGGTTCATTGCGTTTTCCTCGCATCGGGACCGGCGCCAGGTACGGGCAGTCGGTTTCGATGAACATGCGGTCGAGCGGAACCGATTTTGCGACCTGGTGGATGTTTGTCGCCTTCGGATACGTCACGTTTCCCGCGAACGAAATCATGAATCCCATATCGAGTGCCGCGCGCGCATGATGCTCTTCGCCCGTGAAGCAGTGCAGCACACCGCCAAGGCCACTGGATTTCCAGTGGTCATTGAGGAAGTGAAACAGGTCGTCCCATGCGTTCTCGGTGTTTTCCGATGGACGATTGTGAATGATGATCGGGAGCTTCGCGTTCCGCGCGAGTTCCATCTGCTTGATGAAGACTTGTTGCTGTACGTCGCGTGGCGAATGATCGTAGTGATAGTCAAGACCGATTTCCCCCCAGGCAATTACGTGGGGATTCCTAGCCCAGGAGGCAAGTTGGGAGAGCGCGGCATCATCGGCAAGTTTGGCTTCGTGAGGATGCACGCCGACGGAGGCATAGATTTTCGGAGCATCGCCGAACTCGCCGCGTTCCTGTGTTTCTGCCAGCTTGATCGCGCAGTCGGCTGTGGAAGGGCCATCGCCGTTGCCGATGGCAAGCATCGCGACCAAGCCTGCGGTTTTCGCGCGGACGATTGTATCAGTGCGATCGTCCGAGAACCGCGGGCCTTCGAGATGGCAGTGGGAGTCGACGAACATATAGACAGCTTCAAGTTTCGGGTTTCAAGTTTTCAAGCTGCGAACTCGAAACCTGAAACTCGAGAACTATTTCAGCCTCGCTCCAAGCGGCACGTCTTCAAGAAAGCTTGCCAATACCGGTTTGCCTTCTTCACCCAGGGAGGCAGCCAGCAACATGCCGTTGGACTCAAGTCCGCGCATTTTGCGAGGAGCAAGATTGGCGACGATCACAATCTTGCGTCCCACAAGCTGCTCGGGTTCATAAGCTTTCGCAATCCCAGCGAGAATCTGGCGCTGCTCGTAGCCGAGATCGACCTCGAGCCGCAAAAGTTTGTCGGCCCCTTTCACGCGCTCGGCGACTTTCACCTGCGCAACGCGAAGCTCGACCTTAGCAAAGTCGTCGATGGTGATCTTGTCGGTCGATGGCACCGTCGCTGGGGTTGATGATGCCGGAGCGGCAGGAGGAATTGCTGCCTGGGTCGCCGGTTGTCCGGCTTGTGCGCCGGTTCCGGCAGGTTGCGCCACAGCCGGAGCCGCAGCAGGTCGGTTCTGTTCTTCGAGTGATTGCATCTTTTGTATGGTCGTTTTGTCGGCGCGCGGAAATACGGGTTCCACTTTGCCCAGCTTTGTGCCGACCTCAAGCTGTGCCCACTTCAATTGATCGAGGCGAGTCTTGCGAATGTCGCCTAGTCCAAGTTGTGACCAGATTTTTTCCGCAGAATGCGGAATCACCGGATACGAGAGTGCGGTGACAATTCGCAGAGCCTCCGCCGAGGTGTACAGAATCGTGCCCAGGCGCGAACGGCTATCATTATCGGTCTTGTCGCCGAGCGCCCATGGCTCGTTTTCGACGATGTACTTATTGACGGCGCCGATAAGACCCCACGCGGTTTCCAGTGCCTTCGAGAACTGGTAGTCATCGAACAGGCGGTTCGTCTCCGCGATTGTTTTGGTCGCCAGATCACTAATCGCGTGGTCGGCATCCGTGAGCGCGGCTTTCGCCTGCGGATAGGGAACCTCGCCCTTGAAGTAACGATCGATCATCGTCAGCGTGCGGCTGGCAAGATTGCCGAGATCGTTCGCCAGATCAGCATTGAAGCGCTGTACCAGCGCGTCGAAGGAGAACGATCCGTCCTGCCCGAAGACGACTTCGCGCAAAAGGAAGTAGCGCATTGCGTCGGCGCCGAGGACGTCGAGGATGGTGTCGGGACGAACGATGTTGCCGCGCGATTTCGACATCTTGCTCTCTTCGAAGAGCAGCCATCCATGCGCCATAATCCGCTGTGGCTGCGGCAATCCGGCCGCCATGAGAAAAGCCGGCCAGTAGACGCAATGGAACCGGACGATCTCCTTGCCCACCATGTGAACATCTGCCGGCCAGTAGCGATCAAATTTTTCGCGCTGCTTGGGATCGGGATCGCCCCATCCGAGCGCAGTGATGTAGTTTGCAAGCGCGTCGAGCCAAACATAGATGACCTGCTGTGGGTCGTCAGGAACCGATATACCCCACTTGAAGGTGCTGCGCGAAACGGAGAGGTCGCGCAGTCCGCTCTTCACAAAAGCGATCACTTCATTGCGCCGAGTTTCGGGCTGGATGAATGTCGGATTATCGTTGTAGTACTTCAGAAGCTTGTCTTCGAAAGCCGATAGTTTGAAGAAATAGTTTTCTTCCGTAACGGTTTCGGTAGGGTTGCCGCACACAGGGCAAGGCTCGCCGGGACCGGCGGAGTCGACATACAACTCGTCCTGCACGCAGTACTGGCCCGTGTACGAACCTTTATAGATGTAGCCGTTATCGCGTAGGACCTTGAACAGGTGTTGCACGCGAGTCTTGTGACGCGGCTCGGTAGTGCGGATGAAGTCGTTGTAGGTGATTTCCATCCGGTCCCAAGTGGCTTTGAACGCATTGGAGACGTTGTCGGCCAGTTGCTGCGGCGTGATGCTCTGAGCCTGCGCGGCGCGCTCGATCTTGAAGCCGTGCTCGTCGGTGCCAGTGAGGAA
>CAYWSM010000351.1:0-4434 GCA_964460935.1 uncultured Terriglobales bacterium
ACCAGACCCATTTCCTTCGGCTGCCCGTTTACTACGGCCAGGAAGATCATGGAGAAGCTGGTCTGCATGTCGGTGTGCTTGTAGAGCTGGTTGAGCACGATCTGCGCCTCGGCGCCGCGCTTCAACTCCACCACGATGCGCATGCCCTCGCGATCGCTTTCGTCGCGCACATCACCCACATCGTCGATAACTTTTTCGTTCACCAGCTCGGCGATCTTCTTGATCAGCGTCGCCTTGTTTACCTGGTAGGGAATTTCGGTGACTACGATCGCCTGCCGCCCGCCCGAGATGTTTTCGATCGCCGCCTTGGCGCGCATCTGGAAACGTCCGCGGCCCGTCTTGTAGGCATCGACAATGCCGCCTTTGCCGTGAATGATGCCGGCGGTCGGAAAGTCCGGTCCCTGCACGAATTTCAGCAGATCGGCCAATCCCGCCTTTGGATTGTTTACCAGCGTAATCGTTGCGTCGATCACTTCCGTGAGGTTGTGCGGCGGGATCTTCGTCGCCATACCGACAGCGATTCCGTCCGATCCATTCACCAGCAGGTTCGGGATCTTCGTAGGCAGAACAAACGGTTCGACCGTCGAGTTATCGAAGTTCTCGACAAAATCGACCGTGTCCTTGTCGATGTCCGCCATCAATTGCTCGGCGATATCCATCAGGCGACACTCTGTGTATCGGTACGCCGCCGGAGGATCGCCGTCCACCGACCCGAAGTTACCCTGACCATCAATGAGCGGATACCGTAGGGACCACGGCTGCGCCAAACGCACCAGGGCGTCATACACCGCCGAGTCGCCGTGCGGGTGATACTTCTTCAAGCATTCGCCGACGACACCAGCGCACTTCATGTACTTGCGGTTGTGCAGCACACCCATGTCGTACATCGCGTACAGGATGCGCCGGTGCACCGGCGTTAGTCCGTCGCGAATGTCGGGCAGCGCGCGCCCGATGATGACCGACATCGAGTAGTCGAGATACGACCGCCGCATCTCCTCTTCAATGTTGATCGGCTGAATGTTCGCCGCACCGGGACCAAAACCACCGGTCCCGTCACCGCCGAGGGGGAGTTGTGAATTTGGATTCTGTTCGTCTGCCATAAAGTCAGCTATCAGCTTTCGCCGTCAGCATTCAGTCATTCAGTCATTCAACATGCTTTCGGTTCGTTGCTTCCCCGCACACAAAAGTGCTTGCGCTACCTCTTCAGGAGCCGCTCGAATTCTACGTAACCACTTGCATTTACAGGAGGTTAGCCGCTGGAAGAACTAGAAGAATTATACCACGCCAGAACGCCCGATTCGAGAAACGGTTCGGTTCGTAAGCCTTTGATTCGCGAGTGTTTAGCGTGGCACAATGGCAACGATGACCAAGCGCTTGGGTCGTGTCCTGCTGACTATCATTGTTGGCGTGTATATTGCTCTAATCGTCCTGGCGCTGAGTTCTGATTCCATCATTTTCCAGCCACAACCTTCCAGTTACACCGACGCCAGTCTTACTACTTCGCTGGCAAAGTCCTTTCCTGCGGGACAAGTGCTCCACCTCGCCTCAGGCGGACAGAAGATCACCACTATTTACCTGCCGAATCCGGATGCCCGTTACACGCTATTGTTCTCGCACGGCAATGCCGAAGATATCGGTGAGACGCTCTTCTTCCTGAACTCCTTCTACAACACAGGATTTTCGGTAATGGCTTATGACTACCGCGGATACGGAACCAGTACCGGCAAACCTTCTGAACAGGGTGTCTATGAAGACGTGAACGCCGCGTACGATTATCTGACTCGGGAGTTACACATACCAGCAAACTGAATTATTTCGATGGGCAGATCGGTGGGTTGCGGCGCTGCAATTCATTTGGCAGCACGGCGACCGGTGGCAGGACTGGTGGCTGAAGCCCCATTCCTCTCCGCATTTCGTGTACTTACGCGTGTGCGATTGCTTCCCTGGGACAAGTTCAATAACGCTGGCGATATTGCCAAGGTTCGTGTTCCCGTACTGATTATTCACGGACGGAACGACCAAATTGTGCCCTTCTGGCACGGCGAGCGGCTCTATCAATTGGCTAATGAGCCGAAAATGTTTCTGCCCATTGATGGCGCTGGACACAACGACATAGTCCTGTTGGCAGGAACGAAGTACCTTAATGCCCTTCGCGGTTTCGCCGCCAAGCTTACCTAGCCGCACGCGTGTTCTCGCATGAGTTCGATGTGCCGCCGTTCGTGTCCGACCGTGATGTAAAGCAGCGCGCGGGCACTGACGGGGTTTTCGCTAGCCGTTCCCATCCGCGACAGGTATTCCGGCGAAGTTCCACGCGCGAACGCAATCGTGGCTCGACGCAGGGCGGAATACTCGGCGATCAGGTTATCCCAGTCGCGTTCGTTGAAGTTCCCCTCCGCTACGTAATCGTCCTGCTCGAAAGAAGCCAGAGGCGTTCGATCTCCGCGGGCGATGCGCATTGCGCGATAGCTAAACACACGCTCGCCATCGCACAAATGTCCGAGCGTCTCTTTCAGCGTCCACTTCGTTGTGCCGTGTAGTCGCCCTGCTTCCTCATTGCTGAATGAATTCAGGACATCCAGCGTGTACCGCGACTGTGCTTCCAGCGCGGCCGCAACGTCTTCCTCTGGTACGCGGCTGACGTAGTCAGCATAGAAGGCTGCATATTCCTGCTCAGTAGGACGATTGCTCATACGGCTGCCGACGCCTCCGGTACTGAAACAGCTTCGGGAACTCTCACTCGAATCGTGTGCGGAATCCGCTGTAATTCTTCGACGAGTTCGGCGTCGAAGCCACGGTTAATATCGTAAATGGCGTAACCGACCTGCCCGCGCGTGTCCAGCACCTGGCGTTCGATGTTGATGCTACGCTTCGCCAGAATTTCGTTGATGTGCAGCAACATGCCGGGGACATTGCGGTGCAGGTGCATCAGACGGTGCGCTCCCTGCGTGTACTCCAACTGGCACTGCGGGAAGTTCACACTCAACATGGTGCTGCCGGTCCGCAAGTAATCGATCAACCGCGAGGAGACGAAGCTGCCGATGTTCTGCTGGGCTTCTTCCGTTGATCCCCCAATGTGCGGAGTGAGGATCACATTCGGGAGCCCCTGCAGCGGACTCTTGAATTGCTCGCTGTTTTCCGGCTCGTGCGGAAATACATCCACCGAGGCGCCCTGTAGCTTGCCGCTCTTCAGAGCCTCGGCGAGCGCTTCGTGATCGACCACGAACCCCCGGCTCAAGTTCAGGAAGCACGCGCCGTCCTTCATCGCCGCAAATTCCTCGCGTCCGAAAAAATTGCGATTGCCCGCACGTCCGTCAATATGGAGCGTCACTACGTCCGCCGTTTGCAGCAGTTCGTCGAAAGTGACGCGACGCGCATTGCCGCGCGCCAGCACATCGGCCACATCGGCGAAGATCACGCGCATGCCCACCGCTTCCGCCAGATCCGAAAGCTGCGATCCGATCTTGCCGTAGCCAACGATTCCGAGCGTTAAGCCGCGCACCTCATGGGATCCATGGGCGGTCTTCTTCCATTTGCCCTGATGCAGATCGGTTGATGCCGCGAAAATCCGCCGCATTAGTACGATGATTTCACCAAGCGCCAGTTCGGCCACCGACCGGCTATTTGAATGCGGATCGTTGAACACCGCGATGCCACGGTCGCTCGCAGCCGCGGTGTTGACCTTGTCGGTGCCAATGCAAAATGCGCCAATCGCAAGCAGATTTGGCGCCGCCTCCAGCACTGCCTCGCTGACTTTTGTCTTTGAGCGCACGCCCAGAACGGTGACGTCGCGGATCTTCTCCTTGAGTTCCGCTTCGTCCAGCGCGGACGAAATGCTCTCCACCTCGAAGCCGCCGGCGGAAAATGCGGAAGCCGCCAGTCCGCTGATGTTCTCCAATAGTAATGCCTTCAACTCGATCTCCTACTTCAATAGGGCTTTCATCAATGTATCGTAAAACGTGACGCTTTCGTCGAACTCGCGGATGCCCAGCCGCTCATCTTTGCCATGCGCCCGCACATCATTCCGCTCGATAAATACTCCGCTGACGCCATAGGTGGGAATATTCGCGCCGCGCAGAAACTTCCCATCGCTTGCTCCCATTTCCATCGAGGGCATGACGTGGATGTTCGGATAGCTTTGGTGTAATACCCCTTCGATGACCGACAACAGCTTCGGATTCAACGGCGAGGCCGGATAGGGATGCGGATCGATCGTCTGCCAACTAACCTGTACCTGCGGGCCGGCCACAGCGCTCTTGATGGCCACCAGCACCGTCTGCGGATCTTCCTGCGGCAGAATGCGGCAATTCAAAACGGCCTTGGCGTGCTGTGGTAATGCGTTCTCCGCGTGGCCGCCTTGGATTTCAGTTGCAACGCACGTCGTTCGCATCAAGGCGTTCAATCGCGGATCTTCGGAAAGCCGTGCCGCCGCTGCCG
>CAYWSM010000352.1:0-4187 GCA_964460935.1 uncultured Terriglobales bacterium
AATAAACAGTTCTCCCTCTCGATCTGAATAGTGCCACCACTACAGTCCCGCCCTTTGTCCCCACTCCGCCCAACCATTTATCATTCCCTGTTCGCCACCGACTAACACCATGACACTTACCTTCCGCCAGCCTCTCGCTAACATCGAACGCCCCTCCATGGACGCCGACGTCGTCATCGTCGGCGGCGGACCCGCTGGACTCGCCTGCGCCCAGCGCCTCTCGCAGCTTATCGACACATACAATAACCACAACCCGAATGCCCAGCTCTCGAAGGAAAACATCTACGTCCTTGAGAAAGCGCGCGAACTCGGCCAGCACTGCCTCTCCGGAGCCCTGCTCGATCCGCGTTCCATGCGCGAGTTGCTCCCCGGATTCGAATCTGATGCCCCGCTCGACGCCGAGGTCCACAAAGAGGGCGTTCACTTCCTGACGGAAAAGAAAAATTTCAAGCTGCCGATCACGCCTCCGCCTCTGCGCGACCACGGCAATTACGTCATCTCGATCAACAAGTTCGTGAAATGGATGGGCGAAAAAGTTGAGCCCACCGGCATCACCATCTTCACCGGATTCGCCGCCTCCGAACTTCTTTTCGAAGACAACAAGGTCGTCGGCGTCCGTACCGACGACAAGGGCGTCGACAAGAACAACCAGCCCAAGTCAAATTTCGAGCCCGGCTACGACCTGAAATCGAAGATCGTCGTCCTCGCCGAAGGCCCGCGCGGATCCTGCACGAAACAACTGATCTCGCGCTTCCAACTCGACAAAGATCGCAATCCGCAGACCTATGGCGTCGGCGTCAAGGAACTCTGGGAAGTACAACCCGGAAAGATCGAGCCCGGCGAAGTCATCTACACCATGGGCTGGCCGCTCACGACGAAGGAATATGGCGGCGGCTGGATCTACGGCTCGAAGGACAACGTCATCTCCCTCGGCTTCGTCACCGGACTCGACTATCCCGACCCGCGCACCGATCCGCAACACGTCCTGCAAAGCTTCAAGCAGCATCCGTTCGTAGCCAAGCTGCTCGAAGGCGGCAAACTTATCCGTTATGGCGCGAAATCGCTTCCCTATGGCGGATGGTGGGCCATTCCTCCCGTCGGCGGCAATGGCTGGATGATCGTCGGGGACTCTGCCGGGCTCCTCAATTCGCAGCGCCTCAAGGGCATTCACCTGGCGATCAAATCCGGCATGCTCGCCGCTGAAACGGCGTTCGACGCCCTTCGCGCCGGCCGTAACGATTGTGTTAGTTTCCAGAAGAAAGTCGAATCCTCCTGGATTGAAGAAGAGCTCTACCCCGTCCGCAACTTCCACCAGGGATTCGAAAAAGGATTCTGGCCCGGCATGATCCACGCCGGCCTGCAGCAGTTTACCGGAGGCCTCGGCTTCGGCGGCCACTATCCATCACACCCCGGCCACGAACGCATGAAACACCTCGACCGGGTTCCCGCCGACGGCAACGGCCGCACGCAACTGATCGGCCTCGCCAAGGGTGACGGCCGTCTCACGTTCGACAAGCTCACCGACCTCTACCACTCCGGCACCAAGCACGAAGAAGATCAGCCCGCGCACCTCGTCATCCACGACACCAACATCTGCAACACCCGTTGCATTGTGGAATACGGCAGCCCCTGCCAACGCTTCTGCCCCGCCAACGTGTACGAAATGGTCGATGCCCCCGATGCCGCCAACGGCAAGGAAATCCATCTAAATCCGTCGAACTGCGTCCACTGCAAAACCTGCGACATCATGGACCCCTACCAGATCATCACCTGGGTCCCCCCCGAAGGTGGCGGCGGCCCGAACTATGACGGAATGTAACAGCTAGTTACAACTAAACCTTTGGGATGAAGAATTTTTGGATTGGACTTCGCAAGATGTAGGCCCGTCAATCAAAACGCTCCTCCACCTCCGCCGCCAAAGCCGCCGCCAGAGAATCCACCGCCTGAACTGAAACCGCCTCCGCCGAAACCCGATCCGGTGCTGCTCGCACGAGGAGCAGATACGAAGACGTCGTGAGCCGTCGAGGCCATGGCTCCCATGTTGTTCGTGAACAGAATGGGATTGAACATCGGGTAACCGGGGCCGTATCCACCATAGGGCACATACCAGCTCGGAGGATTCTGCACGATTCCGGCGAATGCCTTGGCCCACTGATGCTCAACTCCAAGCGCCATCGCATAGGGTAAGTACTTCTCGAAAGTATCGGGAGGCATGCGCTTCAGGCGGTCGGCATCGACCCGATTCATGAATTCCTGGAAACCGAGAATCTGGATCTTAGTCTGTCCACCGAGAAGAGATTTGGCCGTCATCACACGCCCGAAAAGCCAGACAATGGCCAAGGCGATCAGACCGCCGCCGAAGAGAGTAGCTACAGAGTCAAAGAGATTGAATAGATCGAAGATCTGGCCCAGGACGAACGGCGCCGCGACAATGATCGCGCCGAGAACGGTGTACGCACCGGCTGAGTCGGGATCGACCAGGTACATTTTCTTGTTCTTCAGTTCGGCCTTGATGTTGTGCTTGATGGTTGGAATGGCGGTGTAGAAGCGGTTTTTCAGACTCGAGAGCGTCGTTTGTTCTCCGACAGTCGTACCGTCGACGCTGGTATAGACACTGAACATGTTGTTCAACATCACACTCTCGTGCGCGGCAAGCTTTCCATCGGCAGGCTTGAGACGCTCAAAGATGTAATCCTTGTGCTTGAAGAGGAAGCCCTGATCCTGCGTCTCCTGGATCTTGATATAGCCTTTCACGGCGAGATCGACGATGGTGGAGGTGACATCGCGCGGATCGGTCGAATCATCGATCAGCGTGCCGACTTCGGCCGGAGTCATGCCTTTGGGCGGTTCATATTGTGGAGCAACGGAGAGGCCGGGATCTGGATCGCGGCCGATCGTATGCCACATGGTGAACATGACGAGAAACGCCCAGAGCGGAAGCAGGATGCCCGGGTTTCCGCGGATGAACCAGATGGCGCGTGTGAACGCGCCGGGCCGCTGAAGTATGCCTTGCGGAATATAGACGTCGATGGTGAGTCCGCCGCGCATGAAAAGCGGATTGGTAGTTTCGAACTGCACCTGCGATCCGTTCACTTCCGAGGTAGTTTCCTGATCGTGCGATCCGTAGACGCCAGTGAATGCCTGCGCTCGAAGACTACCGGCGGTGTTCGCCGGAAACTGCACGAGCGCCGAGGCATGCTCGATCGGAACAGGCCAGTCGTTTCCCGTCACGTTCCAGTAGAACTCGTCGTGGTCCTCGAGGAAGCGGGTGGCGTTTGGAGCGGTGTAGGTAATGAGAACCGTCTTGCGCGTGTCGTCTGCTCCGGGGATGTAGATCTTCAGCTTGCGGTACTCGCCCACGCGCTTCGATTCGTATTTCAGCGACTGCCCGGCTTCGTCTGTCACGCTATCCACTTTGAGGAATAGCGTGTAGTTGGTGCCGCTGGGACCGGGGTACTCGACCGGAATGTCGCGATAGATGCCGCTGTACTGGCCAGTGAATTCGAGCGTGATGCGCTCGATGACCGTGATGCCACCCGTTTTATCGACGGTGATGGTCGAGTGGAAGTCGGCGATGTTGTAACTGCGGGCGAAGGCAGGGAGAGTGCAAAAGAGGAGAGCGATCAGCGCAAAGACAACGCAAAATCGAAGTGGTCGCATGTTGTGTCGTCCCTGCGGGACTTGGAAGATCATTATCAATGCTCACCCGGCACTTACGTACCGGGCTATGAAATACCGCACAGGCAAGAATGCCTGGCCACACTTAAAACTTCACCTGCGGCGCCTGGCGTTCAGCCGGTGTATCGAGTTCGAAGAACTGGCGCGTCTGGAATCCGAACATGCCAGCGAAAATGTTGCCCGGGAACGTAGCGATTCGCGTGTTGTAGTCGCGAACGACCGCGTTATAGTACCGGCGCGAGTTCTGGATCGCGTTCTCCACTTCCTGCAACGAAGCCTGCAGGCCGGTGAACTGTTCGGAAGCCCTCAACTGCGGATAGGCCTCGGCTACGGCGAACAACTGGCGTAACGCTCCAGTTAACTGATTCTCAGCCGCGGCGCGGTCGGCAGGTCCGGTGGCGCTCATCGCAGCGGACCGCCATTTGGCAATGTTCTCGAATGTGTCCTTTTCGTGCGCGGCGTATCCCTTGACGGTCTCGACGATGTTGGGGATGAGGTCGTGACGGCGC
>CAYWSM010000353.1:0-17076 GCA_964460935.1 uncultured Terriglobales bacterium
GGCATGACTCGCTTCGGCATCGGCCTTACCGACCTGCCTCGAGTGCTGGAACAGATTCGGCAATCGCCCAATCTTGAACTCGAAGGAGTCTCTACTCACCTGGCGTCCGCCGAAGTGGTGGACTCGCAGGACGTGGAAGCGCAGCGCGATAAATTCGTGCAGGCACAGCAGATCGTAAAGAACGCTGGATTCGAACCGCGATATTTCCATATGGCGAATACCGCGGCGGCAACCTGCCACCCCGAAACCCGCTACCAGATGATCCGCCCGGGGCTGGCGATGTATGGCTACATTCAACGTTTCGCGTGGGCGAGTGGCGGACGCGGCCCCGGATATCCGATCGACCTCAAGCACGTCCTGACGTGGAAGACGAATGTAATCTCGGTGCGCGAGGTCCCCGCCGGCCGTTTCGTCGGATACAACGGAACGTTCATCACCACTCGCCGCACTCGCATTGCCGGATTGCCGATCGGGTATGCCGACGGGCTCAGCCGCCGCATGTCGAACCGCGGGCGCTTCATTGTCCGCGATCAATACGCCCCGATCATTGGGCGCATCTCGATGGACATCACGCTGCTCGATGTCACGGACATTCCGAATGCGCAGATTGGCGACGAGGTGCTGGTCATCGGTTCGAGCGAGCATTGCCAGGTCAACGCATGGCATCACGCCCATTTCGCCGACACGATTGCCTACGAGATCCTGTGCGCCATCAGCGAGCGGGTACCACGCCGGCCGATTCAGGAATCTGAAGCAAAATAGGTTCAGCTCATACAGACGAGATAGCCAGCTTTATCCCCTAGCCGCAGCGGGATGTCCCCAAGCCGCCGATTTCGCGAACCTTTATCCTTGAAGCATCGTATCCTTATTACATCGCATGGCTGGACGCCGGGGAATTTCTGTTCGCGAGCCTATCTTTGTGGCCCTCAATACGTTGAGGGCGCACAAGCTGCGCTCTTTCTTGATGCTGCTGGGCATCATTTTGTCGGTTTCGACGCTGATCATGGTGGTTTCCATGATTCGCGGCACGAACCAGTACATCCAGAACCGTGTCGCCAACATGGGAGCGAATGTGTTCCTGATCGACCGCTACGGCATCATGGCCAACGCGGAAGACTTCCTGAAAGCGACGCGCCGAAACCGGCAAATGACGTATGAGGACTTTGAAGATCTTCGCGACAATCTGAAGCTGCCGAAGAACGTTGGCCTCGAAGCTCGCCATAACGGAACCGTACGTTCGGGGAACGACTCGCTCGACGACATCAGTATTCGTGGTGTGACGGCCAATATTGCTTCGATGGACGTGGAAGAACCCGCGAGTGGGCGTTACATCTCCGATACGGACAACGATCACCGCACCAATGCGGCATTCATCGGCACCGATGTCGTCAAGCATCTCTACCCCACTGTTGAACCCATCGGCAAGACCATTATGGTGGATGGCCACGAGTACCAGATCGTCGGCGTCGCTAAAGAAGTTGGCAGCATTTTCGGACAATCGCAAGATGAGTTCGTGTACATCCCTGTCACCACGTGGCTGAAGGTTTACGGCTCGCACGTGGATATGGCCATCAACATCCAGGCGCGCGGACCCGACTGGATGGAGCGCACGCAGGATGAAGCCCGCGCGCGCATGCGCGCGCGACGCCATCTGGCGCCGAACGAAGATGACAACTTCGGAATTGTGTCCTCGCAATCGATCATGGGACTGTGGAACAGCATCACCGGAGCGCTCGCGTCGGGAATGGTGGGCATTGTTTCGGTCTTCCTGGTGATCGGCGGGGTCGTCATCATGAACGTGATGCTGGCCAGCGTCACTGAACGCACGCGTGAGATTGGAATTCGCAAATCGATGGGAGCGCGACGCTCTGACATCCTGATGCAGTTCCTGGTCGAAAGCTCGGTCATGGCAGCGGTCGGCGGGGCGATCGGAGTGACCATCGCCTGGATCATGGCGTTGCTGGTGGACGCCTTTACGCCGGTTCCGATGTCGGTTCCAATCGTGGCGGTCATTGTCGCTTTGCTGGTATCGACGGCAGTTGGAATGTTCTTCGGAGTTTATCCGGCACGACGAGCAGCCAAACTCGACCCCATCGAGGCGCTGCGGGCGGAAGCATAGGAATGAGACGCCATATCGAATTCGGTGAAAACGAACGCATGGCGTTTGAGTCTTTGCGCGAGCACAAGATGCGCTCGCTGCTGACTGTCATGGGCGTGGTGATCGGAGTTACGGCGCTGATTGCCGTGGCGTCCATCCTCGTCGGCGTCGACAAGGACCTGCGCGATTCGCTCAGCCAGTTCGGAACCGATACGCTGTTCGCGTTCAAGTGGACACCCGGCATTCGCATCGGGCGCATGTCCGCGGAAGAACGCACGCGCAAGCCGCTGACCCTGGACGACGCTCTCGCCATTCGCGACGAAGCGCCCGCTGTGAAGAACATTTCGGTTGAGGTGTTCCCGCGTATCTACCCCGGACAGCCGCCGTCTGATCCTCCCACAGCTCGCTACAAGGGAAATGAGGTCTTCGGCATCAGCCACAGCGGAACGCTGGTGACGTGGCCCGAGGTAAATAACGTTCGCATTATCCTGGGCCGTTTCTTTACCGAAACAGAGGAAGAGCATCGAGCGGATGTGGCCATCATCGGCTACGACCTGCAGGATTCGCTGTTCAAGGGTGAAGATCCGATTGGCAAAATGATCATTGCCGGCAACGTGAACTACACCGTCATCGGCGTGCTGGCAAAGCTTCCGGGCACGCTTACGCATGATGACTCGGCCGACAAGCAGGTGCTGGTTCCCTATCACTCGTACCAGAAGCACCATCCGAACGACGACGAACATTGGATCGTCGCCAAGGCCTACCCTGGCCGCAAAGCCGAAGCGGAAGACGAGATTCGCGGCATTCTGCGCCGCCGCCGGCATGTCGCCTTCAATCAGCCGGATAACTTCGGTATCTCCAGTGCCGAGCAGATCAGCGACCAGTTCCGCCAGATCATGAGTACGGTAGCGCTGATGACAATCGTGATTGCTTCCATCGGCCTGCTGGTTGGCGGCGTGGGGGTGATGAACATCATGCTGATGTCGGTGACGGAACGTACGCGTGAAATTGGAGTGCGCAAAGCGATCGGTGCGCGACGGCGCGATATCATCCGTCAGTTCCTGGTGGAAGCGATCGCTTTGACAGGTTCCGGTGGAATCGTCGGTGTGCTGATCGGAGTAGGCATCAGTTTGCTGATCAATGCTGTCTTTCCTTCGCTTCCCTCGGCTGTTCCCTCCTGGGCCATCGGGCTAGGCGTTGCGGTTTCGATGAGCGTCGGCCTGTTCTTTGGCATGTATCCGGCGGTGAAGGCGGCGCGGCTCGATCCGGTAGAAGCGCTGCGTTACGAGTAGGTTAACCGCTGCTTTTCCCAAAACAGTTCCGCGAAGTTACGAAGGTTATTCCCGCCTGCTCTGTTGCGTTGACCTCGGCTGCCGATAGATAAGAACCTACCTTTGATGTGCGGGCCACCAGTCGGAGTTTCGGCCCAGGATTCTGTTTTGAAAGTCGTGGTGATGAAGCTCTACTGGATAGGCCGAACCCTCTGCGCGACACTGTTGTTGCCGACAGTTCTCGGCTGCTTCGCTCATTCCCAAAGCATGACGCTCGTCGGCGTGTATTCCAGCGACGGCAAGTATCACACTCCATCGAAGATGCGCTTTTTGTACAACAAGCAAAGTGCGGTGGACGATAACCGTGATGCGCGCCCCAGCGAAGTGCCCACATGGGTCAACCTGCATCCAAGCGAGGAAACGGTCCAGAACTACCGGCCACCGATCCATGCGGTACGAAAAGCCAAGCCTCCTTCAGGATGGGCAACTCTACGAGACAACATCATCACCTTCGCGTACGGCCATGAGCGGATGCTGGTGTCGCCGCAACGTGTGATCACGGACTCCGCCAACCGGCTGATTGTTGCCGATCCGGCGGGCTCCGCTGTGCATGTGCTCTCCGAAACCGGATCGTTTCGCATCCTTTGCGGTCCACAACGCCGGGTACAGAAGCCGAGTGGAATTGCCATAGATGGCGACGACAACATCTACATTTCCGATTCGGTCCAGGGCGTGATTGCCGTCTATGATCCCAATGGCTCGTTTGTCCGTTACATCGGCAGGCTGGATAAGGATGAGAACCTCTTTCACTATCCGACCGGGATCGCGATTGATCGCCGCACGCGCACATTGTATGTGCTGGACTCGGAGCGGCATCTTCTGTTCCTGCTCGACCTTAACGGCAAGGTGATCAAGCGGGTCGGCCGTTTTTCGGGTAATGATACGGTAGTTGACTTCGAATATCCGACAGACATCGCCGTTGGGGATCACGAACTCGCGATCTTGGACGCCGGCGCCACGCGGGTGTGGATCACGGACTTGGAAGGAAATCCGGTCCATCACTTCAGCTTCGCGATTCATGACCATCCACAAATGGTGGAGCGCCCCGGAATTGCAGTCGATCGCGGCGGCCACATTTACTTGCGGCACCCGGTTGATGGAAGCATCCGGGTTTACGGCCGGGATGGACAGTTACTGACTTCCTTTGCTCATCCTGCAGATCGAACCACAAATTTCAGCGTTCCGGCGGGCCTGTATATCGATTCCCAGGATCGCTTTTATGTAGCGGACGAATACACACGAAACGTGCAGGTATTTCAGCTAATGGTTCCCGGCGCGCCGCTGATGATGGCTGCGGGAGAGTGACGGATAAGTAAGAAGTTCGAAGTACGGAATAAAATCAAGAAGGGCTAAGCTGGAGGTTCCAGCTTAGCCCTTTGTTTTCTTTCTTAACTGCGTCTATTGAACTTCGTACTTCTTACAGCTAGTGCTGCGCAAGCATGACTACATAGGGTGTAGTGTTGCTTGTATCCGTGGTGATTCCGAACAGGTAATACTTCCCTGCACTCTTTGTGATGATGGCCACAAATGGCGTGTGTGCGCCATTCGTATCCGTCAGCGTTCCTTCAAGGAATCCGTTCGTGTTCGTTGCGGGCAAATCGATGGTGATGGATGTACCGTGAGAATCGAACGGATCAGTGTCCAGATTCGTGTACGTTCCACCGTTGATGGATGTACCCGATAGAGGACTGAAGCCCACAAAGTTCGTGATCGGGGTTGAGTTCCTTGTAAACAGGAAGCCAAAGTAATTTTGGGCGAACGCGTCACTCAGAGGTGCGCCGGTGAGCGGCGTACTACTGCCAATCGCACCTCCTTCTCCAGCTTGCGTAATGGAATTTTTTCCCATGTCCAGAACGTACATGCCGTTGGAGGGACCTGTAATCGCCGTGTAGTTCGCCGTCCCGCCTTCGGATTGCGGAACATTCGGAATGTTGATGACAGAGTTAGTGCAAGTGCCATCCGGGAGAGAACCCGAATTTAGCTGCGTGCCGTCCAGCAGGAATGACTGCTGCGTGACCTTGTAGGAGCCGGATACCAGGACAGAGCTGATCTTTTCATACGATTCGCTCTGTGTGGAATCGTAGGTCGATTTGCCAATATCGATCAAACTTCCCGTGAGAGTAGAAATCGAAGCCGTAGTCGGGCACGGACCCGCTGTGATGGCCACAATGGGCTTGTCCGTTGAACCGCCGAGCGACATCAGCACTGCAGTACCGGGAACTTCAACCGTGTACCCAGTAGTACCAATCGGCAGATTGGGATCGGTACTCGCCGTGAGCGTCGTCTTGTAGAAGCCGTTGGGGAGCGCTGCAAGCGTTCCAGCGTAGTTCAACGAGGCAGAGGAGTTCACAGCGGAAAACGTCAGGCCCGCACTATCGACAGTCAGGAACCACAAGTCACCCGGGCTTTGCGTTCCCTGGTACGTGTGCGAACCCGTAACGGTAAGGGTTGTATCGCCGCTGACTCCTGCCAATGAAGCAGTAATGGTCGTAGTGCCGATTGCGATTCCGGTTGCCAGTCCGCTACTGCTAATGGTTGCCACGGTCGTGTCGCTGGAAGTCCAATTAGGAGACGGGATCACCTGCTGGCTACCGTCGCTGTACGTTCCGGTCGCCGTGAACTGTTGCGTTAGCCCCGTTCCGATGGTGGGATCCGCAGGTGTGACCTCAATCGATTCCAGAGTGACTGCTTTGATAGTAAGAGTTGTGCTGCCTTTGATCCCATTCGAAGATGCAGTAATGGTCGTTGTACCGACTGCGACTCCGGTTGCCAAACCGGTGCTGTCAATGGTTGCCACGGTGGCATCGCTGGATGTCCAGGTTGGAGACGCGATCACATGCTGGCTGCCATCGCTGTACGTTCCCGTCGCCGTGAACTGTTGCGTTTGGCTGGTACCGATGGTGGGATTCGCTGGCGTGACAGCGATCGACACCAAGGTGCCTGCAGTAACGGTGAGACTTGTGCTGCCACTGATCGCGCCCAAAGTAGCTGTAATGGTTGTCGTGCCGGCGCCAACCCCGGTTGCCAGACCAAGGTCACTGATGGTTGCCACGGTGGTGTCGCTGGAAGTCCAGGTAGCCGCCACCGGCTTCTGGCTTCCATCGCTGTAAGTTCCGGTCGCCGTGAACTGTTGCGTTTGACCCGTGCCGATGGTGGTGGCCAATGGCGTAACGGTGATCGAGAGCAAAGTGGCTGAGTTGACGGTGAGTGTAGCCGTGCCTTTGACAGTACCTGAGTTCGTCTGCACAGAAGCGGTAATGGTCGTTTTACCCCCGGCAACTGCTGTCGCCAGGCCTGTTCCGTTCACCGTTGCAACTGTTGTCGCCGAAGATGTCCACGACGCAGAGGTAACCGCCTGTTGTTGTCCGTTGGCCAAGGTTGCCGTTGCAGTGAACTGTTGAGTTTTGCCGATATCAATGCTACTGGTTGCCGGCGACACGCTAATGGAGGTGATTTGGTTGGAATTTGATCCCCCACCTCCTCCAACTGCGGTAAGGCACCCCGTTAATGCAAGAAGCCCAAAAGCTAAAATGGCTCCCTTGAGGGATACAAATACGCCCCGTGTTCTTTGCATCTGTGAAACTCCCCCAGAGAATTCTTATGTGAGCGGACTGTATCGTGGAGGGGTACGAGTGTCAACAACTCAGGAGGGAAACTTTACAATGAATTCCCACCTTGAGCCATGGGATAATCCGCCGAATGCTATATATTTTTCTTACACATGCGTTCCCGTTATGCCAAGTGGATGTACGACTGGGAGACCCGCCTCACCATGCGCGATACCAACCGTGTGGTGCGGCCATTCGAATGGGGCCTGGAGTGGACCGAAAGCTTCGCGCTAAACGGTTCGTCACCGAAGCCTGCCCCCAATACTGAAGAGTATTTTCATCGTCTCAATGAATATATCGTCCAAAACTCGGACGAATTCTATTCGTATCCGACACCGTCGGACTTCCGCATCGAGCGGCGACCGGCAATGCGGATGGGAACAGGGGCAAACGCGCTCCCCGAACCCGAACAACCGGTAATGGCTGACTTCCTGCGGTTCACCTCGCCAGTGAAGACCCCGTATCCTCAAAACGATATGGTCAATGCTAGGTGGTTTCCGGCGAAAAAACCAAATGGGCGGGCAATGATCGTGCTGCCCCAGTGGAATTCCGACGCATTCGGCCACAACGCCCTGTGCCAGATCTTCAATTGGTTTGGCGTGTCGGCTCTGCGGTTGAGCAAGCCCTATCACGATATCCGCAAGCCGGCTGAAATCGAGCGGGCGGACTATGCCGTCTCGGCAAACATCGGGCGGACCATCTCGGCATGTCGCCAGGCGGTCACCGACATTCGGTCGTGCATCGATTGGCTGGAACGGCAGGGGTATAAGGAATTCGGTGTGCTGGGCACTAGCCTGGGATCTTGTTATGCCTTCATCGCCAGCGCCCACGAGCCGCGCTTGAAGGTGAATGCCTTCAATCACGCTTCCACCTACTTTGCGGACGTGGTTTGGACGGGGCAATCGACTCGACACATCCGCGAAGGCATCGAGCATGCAATCACGCTGGAAAGTCTGCGGCAATCATGGCTGGGCATCAGCCCCATGGCCTACTTTGACAAGTTCGCCCGCTGGCCGAAAAAGTCTCTGATCGTGTACGCGAAATACGACCTGACGTTTTTGCCGGAATTCTCAAAGCAGGTGGTTGAGAATTTCAAGAAGTGGAATCTGAACTTCCGGGCGGCGGTACTCCCGTGTGGGCACTACACCACCGGGGAGACGCCGTTCAAATATATGGATGCGTGGCACCTGGGACGGTTCGTGGCAAAGGCGTTTGGAAGCAGGGGTTAGAAGTTGGGGGTTAGGGGTTGCAGAGGTCCGGCGATGATTCGCAAGGTTCTGATTATTGGGGCGGATTCAATCAATCCTGCAAATGACAACGCTGACGTTCACGTGGAGCTCTCAGACGGACGAATCTACGCATTCCTTGTCGCCACTCCGAGCAACCTATCTGCACTAATGTTGAAGGAAGGCACCGATCATTTCGTCACATTCCCTCCGCCAGTTATAGTTCATCGAATCGATGAGACATGCATACGGAACGCAATGGAGGAACTCTTCGCGGAAACTTCAGCGGCGAGCCTTGCTCGCTATGGGGTGCTTCAGCAGTAGTCAAAATCTCGGTAAGATCACGCCGCGTCTTCCTGACTCCTGACTACTAACTCCTTCTTACTTGTTCTTCCACACCGGCTTGCGTTTCTCGAGCACGGCCCGCAGTCCTTCCTGCGCGTCTTCCAGATCCATGAGCTGATTGAGATAGATGTTGTGCGACTTCTTGATGGCGTCAGCCAGCGGTAAGCCGAGAGTTGAGCCGATCACGTTCTTGGTCATTTCCAGCACCGGCGCGCTGATCTCGCCGATACGCCCGAGCACTTCGTTGACGGTTTTCGCCAGTTCCGCTTCGGGCACCATCTTGTTAATGAGTCCGAGTTGCAAGCCTTCCTCGGCGCTCATCGATTGTCCGGTCAAAATCAGCTCGTATGTCTTCTTTGGACCGATCAACTGCGGCAGCATGATGGCGGCGAACGGCGGGAAGACGCCCATCTTCACTTCCGGCTGAGCAAAACGCGCGTTTGGAGTGGCAATGATCATGTCGCCGAAGGCCACCAATTCCGACCCCGCGCCGATCGCCTGCCCGTTGACGACAACGATGAGTGGTTTCGAGATTTCCGAGATTGCCGAGAAGACGCGGGTGAAAGCGTCCAAAGTTTGGAATACGCGTTCGGGACGCGAGTCTTCCAGCGAAATGCCGGCCGAAAACATCTTCTGCGACGAGTCCAGCAGGATGCACTTAATGTCCCCGCGGCCGTTCAGGCTCTCGATCGCCTCGGCCAATTCGGTCATCATGGGCACGGTCAGCACGTTATACGGGGCGTGGTTCAGCGTGATCTTCGCCGCGAAGGTCGAAGTGTCGAAAATGATGAACTTGTACGTCTTGGGCGTGTTAGGCGCCGGGGTTGTGCTGACGCTGGCCATGAATCCTCCGAACTCAAATTGCGGGGGAACGCGAGCGATTATCCGCCGTAGCGGCGGGTCGCGGCAAGCATGCCTTACCCCTTCGTAACCTCAGGCGCCAATGTTCAGGCTGCCAAGCCCTTTGTGACGTTCGTCATCGCGCGCGGGTACCGGCGCAAATAGCCTTAAGAGTTTGCCGGGAGAACCCTCCATGCAGGATGCCGTGCGCCGGCTATGGCCGGAATTGGACTGGATCTCGAATCCTGACCTGCGCGCCAAGACCGCTCGCGCATGGGAACGTGCCTTCGAATTAAGCCCGCTCAAGCCAGAAGACCTCGATCGCATTCCGTTCACGCTGCTCGTCCCCAACTGTCCCACGACATTCATGGAACACAAGCGAGGCGTAGTACACATCGCGCGCAAAGCCGCCGAGTCGATGAAGGAGTTCATGGGGAACGCCCTGAAGATCGACATCGACACGGTGATTTCGGGCGCCATTCTGGCGGACGTCGGGAAGTTGCTGGAATACGAGATTGTCGACGGAAAAGCAAAACAGAGTAAGCGCGGCGAAATGCTGCGCCACCCCTTCACCGGAGTTGCGTTGGCAATGGAGTGCGGTCTTCCCGATGAGGTCTGCCACATCATTGCCGCGCATGCTGCCGAGGGTGATCTGGTGAAGCGTACGACCGAGGCGTACATCGTGCATCACGCGGATTTCATGGCGTTCTTGCCGTTCAAGAATCTCAAGTAGTCAGGAGTTAAGAGTTAGTACAAAAAGGCTTTTTATGACCACTGCCACGATGGCTTCCCCTGCTGTGAAGAAAGAGACGATCACCGCCCCGATATCAAAGTGGGCGGCCAATTTGAAGTTTGAAGACCTGTCGCAAGACGCCGTGTACCAAGCCAAACGGTTCCTGCTCGATTCGGTTGGCTGCGCGCTGGGCGGATATCAGCAACACGACGTGAAGATTGCGCTGGAAGTCCTGCGCGAAGTGGCCGGCCACGGCGTGTGCAAGGTGATCGGATCGGGCGAGACCATGGACGCTGTCTCCGCGTCGCTCGCGAACGCGCTGATGATCCGTTGCATGGATTACAACGATATTTACTGGAAGCAGGATCCATCGCATCCGTCGGACATCTTCCCCGCCGCCATTGCCGGTTGCGAACGCTCTTGTTCCGACGGTCGCGAGTTGATCGTCGGATTTGTCCTCGGACACGAATTCGAGCAGCGATTCTGCGAGGCGGCGTTCCCCGGCATTCGCGAGCGTGGATGGCATCACGCGACGCTGACGGCATTCGTCTCGCCAATCGTGGCGGCCCGCGTACTAAAACTCTCGTGGGAGCAAATGCAGCACGCCATCGGCATCTCGGCTTCACGCCACTGCACACTTGGCGCAGTCACCGCCGGCAAGCTGACGATGATGAAGAACACCGTCGATCCGATGGCGACACAGTCGGGCGTATTCGCCGCGTTGCTGGCGGAAAAGGGATACACCGGCCCCGAGCACGTGATCGACGGCAAGGAAGGGCTGGCGCACTGCTTCGGTCCCGAATGGAAGCTGAATCTTCTAACCGACGGGTTAGGCGAAAGCTGGCGGATCACACAGTGCGGCATGAAGGCCTTCCCCACCGAGGCCCTCACGCATACGCCGATTTCAGCGACGCTGGCAATCATCAAAGAGAACGACCTCAAGCCTGATCAGGTGGCCAAGATTCACATTCGCACAACCGCACGCGGCGCGGACATTCTGAGCGATCCGAGCAAGTACGATCCGCACACCAAAGAAACCGCCGATCACTCGCTGCCGTACGTGATCGCCGCTGCGGTCGCCGAACGCCAGGTCACGCCCGTGCAGTTCACCATGGCGAAGATCAACGATCCGATCATCCGCGCACAGTTGAAGAAGGTCGAAGTAGTCGCCGATCCCGAGATCGAAAAAGTCTTCCCGGCTCTGCAACGTGTGGCCGTGAAGATCACGACTGTTGACGGCCGTTCATTCGAGAAACAGTTGGATTATCCCAAGGGCGATCCCCGCAATCCGCTGACCGATCGCGAGATCGAGGAGAAATTCGAGGCGCTAGCCGGTCCGGTGATGTCGCAAGCGGCTCAGCAGAAGTTGAAAGACGCGATCTGGAATTTGGAGAAGTGCTCGTCGGTACATGAGTTGATGAGTTTGATGAAGGCAGATAAGGATTGAGGATTATGGAGGCCGGTCGCCCTCGACCGGCAACCGAGGTGTATATGGGTCAAACAATCGTCGAAAAAATCGCGAAAGCTTATTCCACGGAAGGACCGGCGCGTCCGTTGCGTGCGGGTGATTTCGTTTCCATTCGTCCGCGTCACGTGATGACCCACGACAACACCTCGGCGGTGATGAAGAAGTTCAAGGCCATTGGCGCCAAACGTATTTTCAATCATCAGCAACCAATGTTTGCGCTCGATCACGATATCCAGAACACCGCCGAGGACAACCTGAAGAAATATGCGACGATCGAGTCCTTCGCGCACGAGCACAAGATCGACTTCTACCCGGCGGGCACAGGGATCGGGCACCAGATCATGGTAGAGCGCGGTTATGCCGTTCCCGGATCGTTCGTTGTCGCCAGCGATTCGCACTCCAACATGTACGGCGCTCTGAGCGCAATCGGGACTCCAGTGGTTCGTACCGATGCGGCGGCGATCTGGGCGACCGGAGAATTCTGGTGGCAGATTCCGCGGACTGTGCGAGTGGAGTTAAAGGGAAAGTTACAGCCTGGCGTAACGGGCAAAGACGTCATCATCGCCTTATGCGGCCTCTACAACAAAGAAGAGGTGCTGAACGCGGCTGTCGAATTCCACGGTCCGGGCATCGGGTCGCTCTCGATGGATGCTCGCCTCACTATCGCCAACATGAGCACCGAATGGGGTGCTCTGGTTGGCTGGTTCCCCTGCGACCTCACAACCATCGCCTACATGCGCCAGGTGCGCGACCGACTGGTGGCCGAAGGCATCCAGCGTGTCACCAATGATGACATCGAGCGCTGGGTCTGCTGCGCACCACGCCCGGACGCCGATGCGAATTATGCCGCGTATCTCACCCTGAATCTCGACGAAGTTACGCCACATATCAGCGGACCGGATACGGTGCAGGTGATGTCGCCTTTGGCCGAAGCGAAACAGAAGAAGATCGCGATCCAGAAGGCGTACCTGCTTTCCTGCACGAATGGACGACTGGAGGATTTACAGATTGCAGCACGGGTACTGGCTGGGAAAAAGGTCGCACCGTCGGTGAAGTTCTATCTCGCGGCCGCGTCCAGAAACATTCAGGAAGAAGCCAGGAAGTGGGGCTATTGGCAGACAATCGTCGAGGCTGGAGCCATCGAACTGCCGCCCAGTTGCGGACCCTGTATCGGGCTTGGCACCGGACTGCTCGAACCGGGTGAAGTCGGAATCTCGGCCACCAATCGCAACTTCAAAGGCCGCATGGGATCGAAGGAGGCACAGTGCTACCTGGCATCTCCGGAGGTGGTTGCCGCGTCGGCCTTGGCCGGGTACATCACGGCTCCAAACGGCGTCACGGCAAAGCCGATCACGCGCGATTTTGTTCTGGCCGATCTTCCGGAAGTGGAACCCGAACAGGTCGAAATCCTGCAGGGCTTCCCCAAGCGTGTGAAGGGCCGCCTGATCTTCCTGCCAAAGGACAACCTGAACACCGACGGGATTTACGCGGGCGCGTACACCTATCGCGAAGACATGACGCCGGAAATGATGGCCAAGGTGATCTTCGACAACTATGACCCGATGCTCGCGAACACCACGAAACGCGGCGACGTGATCGTCGGCGGCTTCAATTTCGGCACCGGATCGAGCCGCGAACAGGCCGTCACAGCGTTGAAAGCCGCAGGCATTCCTCTGGTGATCGCCGGATCGTTCTCGCAGACGTATCTGCGCAATGCGTTCAACAACGGCTTCCTCTGCATTGAAGTGCCGGAACTGGTGAAGAAGCTGCGAGCGGCGTTTGCCGATTCGAAAGAGAAGTCGGTGATCCCGGGTGACGAAATTGAAGTTAATTTCACCAGTGGGACGCTCTCCTATCGCGGCACGAACTATACGTTCCCGGCACTGGGTAGTGTGCCGCAGGGATTAGTGGTCGCCGGAGGAGTGGAGAACTTGGTCGCGAAGAGACTTGGCTTGAAATGACTTCTATCAATTCCTCCGTGTCTCTGTGCCTCTGTGTTGTGCTTTGTTTTTAACAGGAGAGATTAATGCCCAAGCGTACAGTCGTCACCATGCCGGGCGACGGCATCGGCAACCAGGTACTTCCCGAAGCGATTCGCGTGCTCAACGCTGTCGGCTTTGAGGCTAACTATGTCCACGCCGACATTGGCTGGGAAAGCTGGTGCAACGAGGGGAACGCGCTTCCCGATCGCACGATCAAGCTGCTCGCCGAGCACAAGTTGGGGCTGTTCGGCGCGATCACATCCAAGCCGAAGAAGGCTGCCGATGCCGAATTAAAGCCAGAGTTACGAGGTAAGTTCAGTTACTTCAGCCCGATTGTGACGATGCGGCAGAAATTCGATCTCGATATCTGCATGCGTCCCTGCATTGGTTTCCCCGGCAACCCATTGAACTTTATCCGCAAGAAGCCTGCCGGTGGATTCGAAGAGCCGCAGGTGAATGTCGTGGTGTTCCGTCAGAACACGGAAGGCCTATACGCCGGCGTGGAATGGAGCAATCCGACGCAGCAGGTCCGCGATGCGCTCGCCACACATTCGAAGTTCAAGCCATTTGCAAATGTAAAGGGTGAGGATCTTGCGGTCTCAGTTCGCGTCATTACCCGAGCGGCGGCCGAGCGTATCTGTCGCGCGGCTTTCGAGCATGCAAAAAAGTTCGGCTACAAGAACGTCACCATATGCGAAAAGCCGAACGTATTGCGCGAAACCAGTGGACTGATGGAAGAAGTCGCCAAGCAGGTGGCAAAGGAATATCCGCAAATTCCACTGTGGTCCACGAATATCGACGCACAGTGCATGTGGCTGACCAAGAATCCGGAAGACTATGGGGTGATCGTCGCGTCGAACCTGTTCGGCGACGTGATCTCCGACGCATTCGCCGGACTCATCGGGGGCCTCGGGTTCGCGGCGTCGGGAAATATCGGAAAAGAAGTCGCGGTGTTCGAACCGACGCACGGATCGGCTCCGAAGTACGCCGAACTGAATCCGCCGATTGTGAATCCGATTGCCATGATTCTGTCGGCGGCTATGATGCTCGACCACATCGGCGAAACCGAAAAAGCAAAATGCATACGTAGCGCGATCGCCCTCGTCATCGATGAAGGACGTGTTCGCACCTACGACATGATGCGCGTCGCTGGCGGTGCCAAGTCGATCTCGCAGGGCGCGGCTTCGACGACCCAGATGACCGATGCGGTTCTGGTCGCACTAGAGAAAGTCCAGCAACAGGAACTCGTTAGCGCGCATTGACGATGCACTGCAGAATGTGGGGACAGGCTTCCAGGCCCGTCCGCCGGAGCCAAGCTCCAGAATGTAAGCACAATGAGTACAAGTGCAACTGAATTAACGCAAACGTTTGAGGCCGGTCGTTGCGGTAAAGATGTCCGCTCCGATTTGAGAGTGTGCTTCACGCCCAGGAACTCAGGCGGTATTGACATCGAACTCTCCTCCCGCGTCGCAACCTATTACGGAGACTCGATTCACGCCCAGGTGAAAGACGTTCTCTCCCAGATGGGCGTCACCGATGCACATATAAAGATCGAGGACGAGGGCGCGCTGCCCTTTGTTATCTCTGCCCGCATAGAAGCTGCCGTCCGCCGTGCCTGGGGAGGCCGTGGGAAGCGCGTTCTCCCGGAGCGCACGGCAAAGCAAACGCCACTGCAACGCGATCGCTTGCGCCGCTCTCGTCTGTATCTTCCCGGGGCGGAGCCGAAGTACTTCATCAACGCCGCTCTGCATGCACCGGATGCGATCATTCTCGACCTCGAAGACTCGGTACATCCGAGCGAAAAAGATTCTGCGCGACTGCTGGTGCGCAATGCGCTCCGCGCCGTTGATTTCGGTAATTGCGAACGCATGGTCCGCATCAATCAGCTTCCACTGGGACTTGCCGATCTCGAAGAAATTGTCCCCGAGCGCCCCGATCTTATTCTGATCCCGAAGACCGAAACGCCTGAACAGGTGCAGGATGTCGCGCGCAAGATCGCTGAGACCAAGCGTCAACACGCAATTGTCGAACCGATCTGGCTGATGCCGATTCTAGAATCGGCCCTTGGCATCGAAAGCGCCTTTGCCATCGCGAAAGCCGGCGACACCGTGGTTGCCTTAACGATTGGGTTGGAAGACTATACCGCCGACCTCGGCGTGGTGAAGACCAGTGAAGGATCAGAATCGCTCTATGCGCGCACTCGCCTGGTCAACGCTGCGAAAGCTGCTGGAGTGCAGGCGATTGATTCCGTCTTTGGCAACGTGGCCGACATGGATGGACTTCGCGCCTGGGGCCAACGCTCCAGAGCGATGGGCTTTGAGGGCATGGGTTGCATTCATCCCGGACAAATCGCAGTCATACATGAAGCGTTCGCGCCGAGCCAGACGGAAATCGACAAGGCGCTGAAGATCGTCGCAGCGTTCGAAGATGCAAAAGCAAGAGGGCTCGGAGTGGTCTCGCTGGGCTCGAAGATGATTGATCCGCCAGTTGTAAATCGTGCGTTAAAGCTGGTGGAGCGGGCGAGACAGATGGGCTTGATCCCATCCGGCAATCTGACGATCTGATGATCTGGTGATCTGATGCATACGGAACTGGCAGTCGAACTGGAAAAGAACGCAGCAGGCAAACTCGTCCCTACCGTTGTTAACGGCCGCGAACAGACGCCTTATCTGGGTGTCGCTCAATACCAACCCTCCGGCCGCAAGGCGGCGCCTCCTGTCTCGTCGAACAAGAACTACCCGGAAAACGGAGACAAGCGCGTGCCTGACCTCGAAACCGCACTGCGATTGTGCGGACTTCGTGATGGCATGGTGATCTCCTCGCACCATCATCTTCGAGATGGAGACGCCATTGCTCTTGAGACCCTCCAGACTGCCGCTCGCATGGGCGCCAAAGACCTGATGTGGTTCCCTTCTGCTTCCTTCCCATCGCAGAAAGCTGTCATTGACTTAATGGAGTCAGGCGCCGTTCACCACATCGAAGGTTCCATGAACGGCCCTCTCGGCGACTACTGCTCCCAAGGCAAAATGCGCGGATTGGGCGTTCTTCGCTCCCATGGTGGCCGTTGGCAGGCCATCCAGGACGGCGAAGTTCACATCGATATTGCCGTCATCGCCGCCCCGACGGCAGATCCGTTCGGTAACGCCACCGGTACACTCGGCAAGTCCGCTTGCGGCGGACTCGGCTTCGCACTCGCCGATTCGATGTATGCCGACAAGGTGATCGTCGTCACCGATAACCTGGTTCCCTTCCCGTGTATCCCGTGGCAGATCCAAGGCAACAACGTTGACTATGTCGTGGAGGTACCCTCCATCGGCGATCCGTCGAAGATCGTCAGCGGCACCACACAGATCACACGCAGTCCCGATCGCTTGCTGATTGCCCGCTATGTCGCCGAATTCTTACGCGATGCCGGCATCATGCGCGACGGCTTTTCGTTCCAGGC
>CAYWSM010000354.1:0-10887 GCA_964460935.1 uncultured Terriglobales bacterium
AAGGAAGCTACGAAGACCGGCTATCTCGCGCAATACAGGAAATCGATAAGTTGCTGGCCGCGTCGGGCCGAACCGCCGTTATTGCTCGTCATGAGTAACGGGATTCCACTTCCCGTCGTTCGAGTTGTACCAGTTCCGCCAGGCGTCTGCGGTGTGCGCAAGGCTTTGGCCGGTAATGTCGCGTAGTGCCTGGAAGACCCAGCCGTGCGTCTGCGCATCGAGCGACTCGTCGCCGGCGTAGTCGATAAGTTTTGGTACTGCCGTTCGCCGCTGTTTTTCGCTGAGCATTCCCGACTGCGCAAGCCCACACGCTGCCCTCTCGCGAATCGATGCCGAAGGATCGTCATGGAAGACTTCCAGCAGAGGACCCACCGACGCATCGGACCCAAGTGTCGCCAGTCCCTCCACGGCCCAGTAGCGAACGTTTTCGTTCGGAGCGTGAATCGCCGACAGTAGGATCTCCGCTGCCCGGTCCGGTTCCACGCCGCGATTCCCCAGTACGGCGATATCCCACAACGCGTTTGCCCTTGGACCCTGCTCGCCGTCGCGCGCGTCCGATTCGAGTTCGTCGATTTGTGCCGGGGTCTTCTGGAGATTGCGGGCAGCAATATCCACTTCCAATGCTGCCGCTCGCACGCGCAGATCGTCGGAGTTCAATGCCGTCATGAACAGGCCATTGAGTTTGTCGTTCAACTCGATGTCGCCGCGCCAGCGTGCTACTCGCGCCGCGATCTGCTCATTCGCTCCCTTGTAATGATTGATCGATCGACCCAGCAGCAACTCCGCCTGCGCCTGCGAATCCATCTTGTCCAGTCCCTCGAGTTCGTGCTCCGAGAGCACGTTTGCCGACGCCGGAACCGGCTTCCCTTCCAGCCGGAGAAGCTGCCGGATCTCCTGCATGGCCGCCTTCGCCGTTGTGGTTCCCCACCCCGTGAAGGCGAAGAATGCCACGATCACGAATGTGAAGAACGTCAGCACCAGCGTCCGCTTCGATCCACTCACCGTAACTGTTACCTGCGGATGCAGTGGTTCTCCGTTCAGCACGGGTCCTTGCGTAGGCTGGAACTCAGGATTCACCCGCCCAGTATCCGTTTATCCGATCCCGGGTAGAAGGTGACTTTGGTAAGTTTGGCCCGAAGGGACAGGTATCGAAAGCGTTAGCCCATTCTTCAAACTTTCACATTGTGTTTATCAGTACGTAACCTCCCAAATTCATCATAGTTAGTATGGCGGAGGCAGTGTTCGACACGCTTTTGGTCTCGGACGTGCACCTCGGATCGGAGGTCAGTCGTGCACGTGATGCACTGGATTTGATCCAGTCGCTCAGCTACCGGCGGCTGATCTTACTTGGAGACATCTTCTCCGATCTGAATTTCAGCCGACTCACGGGCGATCATTGGAAGTTCCTCTCCTGCATCCGCAAGCTTTCCAATCCCAAGAGAAAAGTTGAAGTGGTTTGGGTCGAGGGCAATCACGACTTCGGGCTGTCGAATGTAATGTCGCACCTGGTCGGCGTTCCCGTGTACCAGCGCTACGTCTGGACCTACGAAGGCAAGCGGCACCTCGCCATCCACGGCCACCAGTTCGACAATTTCATGAAGAGCAATCCGTTCTGGGTGGCGATCGGAAACTTCTTCTACTACGACGTCATCCCCCGTATCGGTTCCGGTGGTAAATCACTCCAGCGTTACCTCGACCGTTGCACTACCAACTGGGGACGCATGACGCCGCGCATCATGAATGGCGCCATCGCCTACGCCAAGGCCGGAAGCATCGACCGCGTATTCTGCGGGCATACCCACCAGGCGCTCCAGGTCGAGCGCGATGGAGTTTCGTACTACAACACCGGGTCCTGGATCGACGCTCGCGCAACCTATATCACCGTGAACGAAGAAGGAGTTCGCATCCATGAACATGAATGCCGAATTGACGATCGTTATCCCAGCGAAGAACGAAGCGCGGAACCTGCCGCACCTCCTGACCTCTTTGAGCAGGCAGGACTACCCGCTTTTGCCGGCTACCAGAGTGTTCGTTGCTGACGCGGGTTCGACCGACTCGACCATCGAAGTTGCGCTCTCCTTTGCCGATCGCCTTCTGATTTCTGTAATTCCAGGTGGATTACCCTCCATCGGACGTAATGCCGGAGCACGTCGCGCAACCACGCCATACGTGCTCTTTGTCGATTCCGATATCGAACTGGCCGATCCCACTCTGCTCCGCCGCGCCATGGAGAAGATGACGCGCAAGCAGCTTCACTGTCTGACGACCGACATCCGCTGCAAAGATGGCCGGCTCATCGATCAACTGATGTTCCGCGGCAGCAACGCCGTCCAGCACTTTGCGTCGTTCACCAAGCCGTTCGCTACCGGAATGTTCATGCTCTTCGATCGCGCAAAGTTCAACAAACTGGGCGGCTTCGATGAAAGCGTTCATTACGCCGAGGATTTTCACCTCAGCAAGCGCGTTTCGCCGCTCCGCTTCGGGATTGTGAAGGGCCACGTTCTGACGTCGAACCGTCGTTTTAAGGCGATGGGTTACACCAAGACCGCACGCATGTTCTTCACTACCGCATTCCACACGTTCGATCGCAAGTACTTTGAGCGCGATCACGGCTATTGGAATTACCAGGTGTAGCACAGCCATTCTTGGCTGTGTAGATGTGTAGCACAGCCATTCCTGGCTGTGCTGAGGTCACAAGGTTAGCGCCGCACCAACTCGCGGACGCTAGGGACGGGCGGGTCGGAAAACCTGCTGAGCTGCTCGTCACTCAATCCATTCTGCCGGATGATCTGCCGGTAAATTTCCGCGCTCGGCCGGGCAAATCTTTCCTGCGTCCGTGGATCCATCCCGTACAAACCGAACCGCAGCGTCCACCCTTCGCTCCACTCGAAGTTGTCCACGATGCTCCAGTGGAAATACCCGCGCACATCGAAACCGTTCTTGATCGCCTCATGCGTTCGGCGTACGCACTGTGTCAGCACCCATGGACGGATTCGGTCTGTCCTATCCGGCACGCCGTTCTCCATGATGTAGAGCGGTACGCCGAGCGCCGCGAACTCCCTTACCGAATTCGTTACTACATCCGGAAACGCTTCCCCGTACGGCAGATCGACTCCCGGATCTCCCTGCGGCGCATCTTCCGGCACGTACAGCCCGCCGGTCTTCCGGCTGGCCTCGTCCCACGGAGACTTCACATGCAGCCGGTTATAGACATTCAGTCCGATGAAGTCGATCTTGCCCATCACCTCGGGCGCTTCCGGCGCAATCGATCCCAGCGGAAATGGCAACGACCCGCAGCGCAGCAGTTGCAGCGATGACCGGTTGAATGCCGCGTCGTACATGAACGCCAGCAACTTGTCTGCCGGCGATTCCGTCGCCGCCTGGAAGTCCACCCAGTGTGTCGCCAACCCCACAACGGCCGCCGGATGCACGGCATGAATTCGCTCATACGCCAGTGCATGTGCGCGATGAAGGTTCACCGTCACCAGCGCGCAATCGCGCACCCGATACCGATGTCCCGGGGGAAAGTTTCCGAACAGGTACCCGAACGCCGCATAGACGTTGGGCTCATTGAACGTCACGAAATCCGAGCACAGATCGCCCAGTTCGCCGACCGCTCTCTCCGCAAATGCCGCGAACTGCTCTGCTCCCCGCGGCGATAGAAATGCCCCGCGCTCCTCAAACCATGCTGGATGGGTAAAGTGATGCAGCGTCACGAACGGCCGCATGCCCGCCGCGCGAATCCTGCCGAGAAGCACGCGATACCGATGGATCGCCGTGCGATTCCACTCAAACTCCTGCGGCTCGATCCGTCCCCAGTCCACCGATATCCTGATTGCATTCAGCCCAAGGTCGCGGCACAACTCGATGTCCCGCTCTGCCGAATGCCACCAGCCGCACGCATCCCAGCAGCTATCGCCCGACCGAATACCGCCGCGCTTCTCCCACGCCGCCCACTGGTTATGCGGATTGCGGCCCTCAAATTGATGGGCCGACGTGGAGACACCCCACAGGAATTCCTCAGGAAAAGTCAGCATCGGTTGATTAGATGATAGGCCGAAAAATGTTGCGGAACGGTTAACGCCGGCCGGTTGCCGAATAGGCGCCACGGTTCCTATATCGAATTTCATCGCCCAGCAATCGCTATCATTGCTGCCAAAAAAGTACCGAACGCAAAAAGAGTCCATCCGACTATCGGAATCCACATCTCGCCTTCAGACGTCATTCGATCCCTCTGCCAGTCAGAGAGAAATATCTTCATCCAAGACTTGGGCTTCAGCGCTGCAAACAAACCGACGGCGGCAATTGATGCGAACCCCAATTGCACTAACAAGGTGTTTCCATCGACTGACATGAGGAGCTCCGATTGCGCCGGTATAATTCCACACACCGACAGAAATGTGAAGGCAACACACCTTACGCAATGAAGAATCTCGGCATCCTCCTCTCCGGACGCGGCTCCAATTTCATGGCTATCGCCGAAAACGTCCGTCGCGGCGTCATCTCCGCGCAGATCACCGCCGTCATTTCCAATCGCCCCGAAGCCCCCGGACTCGACCGCGCCCGCCAACTCGGACTGAATGCTGTCTCTATCCCATCGAAAGGCAAGGCTCGCGAGCTGCACGATCAGGAGGTAATCGCCGCGTTACAAGCGGCCAAGGTCGACCTCATCTGCCTCGCAGGGTACATGCGGCTACTCTCGCCGGAGTTCATCCGCGCGTTCCCGCATCGCATTATCAATATTCATCCGTCTTTGCTACCGGCATTCCCCGGACTGGACGCCCAAAAACAGGCCTTCGACTACGGCGTGAAAGTCTCCGGCTGCACGGTGCACTTCGTTGACGAGTTCCTCGACCACGGCGCCATCATCGTGCAGAAGGTCGTGCCTGTCTTGCCGGAAGACGACGATCACTCCCTCGCCGCCCGCATCCTCGAGCAGGAGCATCTCGCTTACAGTGAGGCCATCAACATTGTTTTGAGTGCGAGTTACGAAATAATAGGAAGACGCGTGGTGTTAAGAAGATAGTTTCGAGTTTCAGGTTTCAAAACAACCCGGTTTAACCCGAAACTTGAAACTCGACCCGAAACTCGAAACTGCTTTACGCCGCTTTCTTCCCCTGCTTCACCTTCGGCAACACCGCCTTGCTGTAAAAGTCGATCACCTTCCGCTGGTCCGCCTGTCCCGAGTGAATGTTCACGATCCACGCGCCACTGGCAAACAACTCCTGCGCCTTCTGGATGTGTACATTCGGATCGGTCCCAATCGCCCAATCGGCGTACACCTGCTCCAGAGGAACTTCCTTCTCCGCCTCGTTCTGGATCTCCTGCGGATCACGCACGTTGAAGTACTTGGTGAATGCCTTCGGACCGAACCGCCACAGCTCGGCAGGCTTCTGCGCATCCTGCTGCATCCCAACCACCGCGTACTGCTCAATGAGCACCGGCATCTGCGCCGGATCTTTTCCCGCCGCGCGCGCACCGGCCTCGAACTCCGTCTTATGCTGCTTCCACGTTTTCGGATCGGTGACAAGCCCATCCGCATATTGCCCGCAACGGCGCATTGCCTTTGGCCCATTTCCTGCCATCAGCAAGGGAATCGGCTTAGCCGGCGGATCATACAATTTCATATTCGCCTGGTAATACTTCCCCTGATGCACTACCTGCTGCCCACCCCACAGCTTGCGGATCAAATCAGTCGCTTCCACCAGTCGATCTGATCTTTCCTGCCACTTCGGCCACTGTCCGGTTCCCGCCTGTTCATTGAGCGCCTCGCCCGATCCGACGCCGAGGAATATTCTTCCCGGATAAAGCAAACTCAACGACGCGAATCCTTCCGCGACCACCGGCGGCGTGTAACGGAAGCTTGGGCATGTCACCGTCGTTCCCATCCAAATCTTTTTTGTTCGCGCGCCGACGGCCGCCATCGTGACCCAGGCCATGCCCGAATGTCCTTCATTCGCCTGCCACGGCTGCAAGTGATCGCTCGTCGCAAGCAGATCGAAGCCACCGTTCTCCGCGGCCACGCCGAACTCCACCAGATCCGGTACCGGGAACTGCTCGTGCGGAAGCATTATTCCCATCATGCCCTTGCGCAATCCGCCGGTATTCGGCTGTGCCGATCCTCCGCCGCTTTGTCCGAATGACACGATTGGCATTCCTCCCGTCAGCGCCGATGCACCCAACATCGCTGCTGATTTCAAAATCGTTCTGCGCGGAACTCCGCTGCCGCCTTGCATGACTTGCTCCCGTTACGACGTAGGTGTGATGCAGAGCGGCAATGGTGTGATGGACGCTGGTCGCCCTCGACCGGTGCGCACTTGCGGAAAGCAAAGCCCGGCCGCAGCCGGGCTGGAAACGAAACGTTACATCTAATCGCGGCGCAGCGCCGCCTTCGCCATGGGAGCAACCTTGCCTGCCACGCGTTCTTTGGCATCCTTCGCGTAGTCAACGCCCTTCTCCCACATGTCGCCGGCCTGATCGGTCCAATCCTCCATGGTGTCCACCGCGTCCTCATACTTGCGGCGAATCAGCTTCCGCGTCTTATCGCCGCTTTGTGGAGCAAACAGCAGCGCCGACAACGCGCCAATGCCCAGGCCGATGAACAAAAAGGTCAGCGCCGTTCCGACTTGTGAGCCGCGTCCGGAACCCTCATATGTGCCAAATTTCTTGTAATCCGCCATGATCACCTCTGGCTATGTGAGACTGAAATGCACCTGCAATTTTAACTCGCTTTTTCCTTCCCCGACTTCTTCTGTCCGCGCGGCACCTGGTTCTCCTCCGGACGGATCGATACCACCTGGTTCTGCCGTTCTACCTCTTCGTTCAGGTCGCGATTCGCAATCCCCTGCTGCCCGCCTCGTCCACCCTTAGCGGTAGCATTGCGAGTCGAGACGTCCTCACGCCGCAGCGGCTCCGGCCGCGCCACGCGAGAATTCTTCACGCCCTGCGACACTTCCTTCAACGCGCGGCCGCTCTCTTCCTGATCTCCTTGCTTTACGGCAACGTCGCCAATCGACAGCATTCCGACCAGTTCGCCGTTATCCACCACCGGTAGCCGGCGGATCTGCTTCTGCGACATCAGCTCGATCGCTTCATCGAGATCCGATTCCGGGTCGATCGTCTCCAGTTCCTCGCTCACAATCTCTTCGGCCGTCGTGTCCGACGGGTCACCGCCATCGGCAATACATCGCACTACGATATCCCGATCGGTCACAATCCCCATCAGCTCTCCTTCATCGACCACGGGAATCGCGCCGGTATCCTGGCTTTTCATCATGCTGGCGATCTCTTCCAGCGTCGTATCGGGCCTCGCCGTGATCACACGTTCAGTCATCGCGTCACGCACTTTCATAGTTCCTCCTCGAATATTGTCGGGGTCGCCCGCCTCGATTTCGGGGCCGATTTTCGTTTAGAACGGAGCTACGCGGGCGGCGTTGTCCCCCATTCGAGCCGACACTCGCAATTCCCAAAGCCCCCGGTGTCCATGTAAAATCAAATGTTTGCCACCACGTGCTGCTCGGTTCCGCGGCATCGGCAACGAAATCCACAGCGGCAATTTTCGGTGTCCCCGACCAGTTCGCTGTCCCGATTACTAGCTCATAGGAGAGTTTTTACATGGCGATTCCAGCCACCCAACTGCGCCCCGGCATGGTCATTAAGCACAATAACGATCTGCACTCGGTGTTCAGCGTCGAACACCGCACGCCGGGCAATCTGCGCGCCTTCATCCAGGCCAAGCTTCGCAACATCCGCACCGGAGCCATGTTCGAGCACCGTTTTCGTTCCGGCGACGCGATTGAGAAGATCACGGTCGATGAAGAAAAGATGGAGTACCTCTACAACGACGGCGATGCCTTCTGCTTCATGAACACCGAGACTTACGAGCAACTGCATCTCGGCAAAGACATCCTTGGAGACTCTGTCGACTACCTCATCCCGAACCTGCAGATCACGGTTGAGTTTTTTGACGGCAAGCCGGTTGGCGTGGAACTTCCGCAGACGGTGGAACTCACGGTCGTCGAGACCGAGCCGGGCTTGAAATCGGCGACCGTGTCGAGCGTCACCAAACCGGCGAAGACCGAAACCGGGCTGGTGGTCCAGGTTCCGCCGTTCATTAACGAAGGCGAAAAGATCCGCGTCGACACCAGCGAAGGCGCGTACTTGTCACGGGCATAGAGTTCTCTTGCATTCTCTCTGTTTTTCTGTGTTCTCTGTGTTTAATGTGAACTGTTTCCATTCAACACAGAGGTCACGGAGAACCCGAGAAATTGCGATTAGATTTTTCTCTCTAAGATTTATCCGCGGAAATCCGCAGGATCCGCGTCATCCGCGTGAAACGAACTTATGCGTGAAGAACCATCAGTTATGGCGAAAACCTATCGCGTCCGCGGGCGCGTGCAGGGCGTCGGCGTCCGCTGGTTTGTCGAGCGCGAGGCGCAAACCCTCGGCCTCGCCGGATGGGTACGCAACCGTTCCGACGGAACGGTTGAAGTCCTTGCCCAGGGCACCCGTGATCAGCTCTTCGCCCTGCGCTCGAAGCTGCAGCAAGGTCCGCGTGCCTCGCGCGTGGACGATGTAGAAGAAGTGGAGTCGCAAGTTCAGCAAGACATGAAATCATTCCGCATCGAAGGAGCGTGGTAACTCCATGCAGGCAACTCGTCCGGCATTCAATAGCGACAACCTGAAGAAACTCATCCGCGGCGTCCCCGACTTCCCGAAGCCGGGCATCCTCTTCTACGACATCACCACGCTGCTGAAAGACAAAGTCGGCTTCGCCACTCTTATCGATGAACTGTCGCACCGCTATCTTGGCCGCCAGGTCGACCTCGTGCTCGGCATCGAAGCTCGCGGCTTCATCTTCGGCCCTGCGCTCGCTTACCGTATCAACGCCGGATTCGTTCCCGTCCGCAAGCCGAAAAAACTTCCTGCCGAAGTCGCTCGCATGACCTATGACCTCGAGTACGGCCAGGACACGCTCGAAGTCCACAAAGACGCCATCAATCCCGGCCAGAAGGTGATCATCGTGGACGATCTGCTCGCCACCGGCGGCACCGCGCAAGCTACGGCTAAGCTGGTCGAATCGCTTGGCGGAAAAGTCGAGAGCCTCGCGTTCATCGTCGAACTCGACTTCCTCAAAGGCCGCAAGAAACTGGAGAAGTACGACGTCGTCAGTCTTCTTCACTACGACGACTAGCCGGCATGGATAGCAGATTGGATTGCTGAGTGTGGGACCGGGCGCCCTCGCCCGGTCAAGCTTCGCTATATCGAACTCACCAGCTTCGCTACCAGTACCAGCACTCCAATCAGCACCACGAAGAAGCCGATCAGCAGCGCCAGCATGATCTTCTGCCGGTGCGGTGGCGGCGGCGTCACGCCGATCGAAACCGCGTAAAAATCGAATATGCGTTGCAATAACCCGGGCCGGGGCACGTCTTCTCTGACGGGTGATATATCGCGCTCGTTGCCAGTCATCCTGTGATCTCCGCGATCCTCGCTCGTTCGCCTTGTCTGCGAGTTTCGCTGCTACACTGAGTTCTCATGCTAAGAGTAAAGCTCCTGCTTCCGCACGCCAAGGCGCCGTCGATCGCCCATCCCGGCGAAGACCTGGGTTACGACATCTACGCCGCCGAAACCGTCACCATTCCAGCAAAAGGACATCATATTGTCTCGACCGGCATTTCCATCGAGATTGATATCGACGGACGCCCCGCTGGCGCCCTCATTCGCGACAAATCGTCCATGGCCGCCCGCCGCGTGATCTGTACCGCTGGCGTTATCGACGCCGGTTATCGAGGCGAAATCCGCATCGTCATGGAAAACCTCGGCGACCAGCCCGCCGAAATCCACACTGGCGACAAGATGGCCAACCTTATTCCCTATCCCGTTCTCACCAGTCCGGTGGAAGTGGTCAAAGAACTTGCGGAATCGCGGCGCGCTGCGGGGGGCTTCGGATCATCCGGACGCCGTTAAGTTCAACACAGAGGCACAGAGACACGGAGTCTTTCTATTATTCCCTCTGTGACTCTGTGTCTCTGTGTTGAATCATCTGCCGCTATAATCAGGAAGAATGCCCCAATTTCCACCCGTTGACGAACAACTCGCCTATTTGAAAAAAGGTTCCGTCGAGATCATTCGCGAAGACGAGCTTCGCGCGCGTCTCGAAAAATCGCGCCAGACCGGCACGCCACTGCGCGTGAAAGCCGGATTCGACCCGACGGCCCCCGACCTCCACGTCGGACACACCGTCCTGATCCGCAAGCTCAAGCACTTCCAGGACATGGGACACACGGTCATCTTTCTGATCGGCGACGGCACCGGCCTGATTGGCGATCCGACGGGCCGCAACGCCACGCGCCCGCCGCTTACGCGCGAGCAATTGAACGCCAACGCCGAAACCTACAAGGCGCAAGTATTCAAGATTCTCGACCGCGACAAGACCGAAGTTCGCTTCAACAGCGAGTGGCTCGACCAGCTTGGATTCGAAGGCATGATCCGCCTGACCGCGAAATTTACGGTCTCGCAGATGCTCGAGCGCGAGGACTTCCACAAGCGCTTCCAGGAAGAGAAGCCCATCTCGGTCCACGAACTGCTCTACCCCATGACCCAGGGCTACGACTCGGTGGCGCTCAAAGCCGACGTCGAGCTCGGCGGCACCGACCAGAAATTCAACCTGCTCGTCGGACGCGAGCTTCAGCGCCACTTTGGCCAGCCCTCGCAAATCGTGCTAACCATGCCGTTACTGGAAGGCACCGACGGCGTCCAGAAGATGTCGAAATCGTACGGCAACTACATCGGCATCACCGAAGCGCCCAAGGAAATCTACGGCAAGGTCATGTCCGTCAGCGACCAGCTCATGTGGCGCTACTACGAGCTGCTGACCGACGTCAC
>CAYWSM010000355.1:0-3139 GCA_964460935.1 uncultured Terriglobales bacterium
TATAGCTGGCTTTCCGTGCTGCTCAATTCTGCCCCGAAAGCTTCATGCAACGTCAGCGCACAACCCTCGACGGTGACCATGTGTACTCCGCAAAATCTTGCTTATTCCAATTCACCGGTGCGGGTAACAGCTTTCAGTTCACCGGACCCGTCGGCCTTTGCCGGACAGATTTACGTGGATAATTCGCTCGCCTATGAAATGTCCGGTACCCAGATTGACGCGACTTTGGATATGTCGCCTGGAGATCATTTCGTCGTTGCGAAATTCTGGGACACCAACGGCGGCGCCAGTCTGACGGGACATTACATCTCCGTATTCGATGGGCCACCGGGAGAAACCTGTCCCACTTCACCCCAGGCCATGACGATGTGCGCACCGGCTACGAATGGCACGTTTGCCAGTCCGTTGCACGTTTTTGCGGCAGTGCAGGCTAACGCGCCGGTGACAGCATTCCAGGTCTATATCGACGACCAACTTGTGAACAACGACGTCATGCACGACACGTATATCGACACCGCATTTCCGCTGGCGCCGGGTCCCCACCACGTAGTCGTCCAAGCATTCGATGGTAACGGTGTCGTTTACCAGTCCGCACGTGACGTTCTGATTCAGTGAAAATATTGAGTGAAGAAATGGGTGAATACTGGGTGCCCCATTCAAGCCCTCTTTTGGCTTGAGTGGGGTAGTTTGTTATCTCTACATTTGAGATTTATCTACTATCGTTAATAGTTGTTAGATCGAATCCTGCAATACTCTCGCGCACAAATCACATTCGCTGCTAAAGTGTCTATCACACCATGGGGACCTCGATGGGAGCAGCATGCGAAGGCGCGGCTGATGCGATGTTACGAGTAACCGGGCTTACGAAGCGCTACGGCAGCGTAACCGCGATCCGCGACGTTTCTTTTTCCATTTATCCGGACGAAATTTTAGGACTGATCGGGCCGAACGGAGCAGGGAAGACGACACTACTGGAATGTCTTGCCGGCGTGCAACCGGCAGATCACGGTTCCGTTACATTTCGGGATAAGAATGCATCGCGCAGTTCGCAACTGTTCTACGTTCCGGACGGCATTGCACCGTGGCCAGAACAACCGGTGAAGTGGGCGATCGACTTCAGCCTCGGATTCTTCGGCGGACGCCGGGAGCTTTATTCCGAAGTCGTCACCGACTTTCGCCTCGATCCTTTGCTTCCCGTTCGGGTGGGCGCACTTTCCAAGGGCCAACGAAAACGCGTGTTGCTGGCGATTGGCCTGCTTGCTCCGCAACCTGTCCTCATCATCGATGAACCCTTCGAGGGCTTGGATCTTCGCCAGAGCCGCGAGGTGTACGCGGTTTTGCGCAAGCATGTCGAGCGCGGACGGACGATATTCGTATCGATTCACCAGATCGCCGATGCCGCGAAGATTTGCGATCGTTTTGTTCTGCTGAGCAGCGGCAGCGTGATCGCCGAAGGGAACCTGGCGGAACTGAAGGCGCTTGCGACGCGTGAGGGCACGCCCGCAACGAACGACTTTGAGGAGATCTTTCTTGCGCTTACTTAACGGGACCGGTATTTGGCTTTGGCGCAAGGAATGGCGGGAACTGATGACTTCGCGCTCGTGGTGGGTGTTCCTGCTGCTGATCGGGCCATTGGTAGGTGTGTCGTTCATCGGCGCCGTTCATACCTATGCCGAGGCGAGTGGCATGGGCGGAACTTCCGTCGGCGTGGGCGAAGCGTTTTCGCCGTTGATCGGAGTCTGGGCTCCGACGTTCAGCGCCTGCGAGTTGGCCGCAGCGTTCCTTCTTCCTTTCGTGGCGATTCGATTGATCGCCGGAGACCGGCAGAGCGGCGCGTTGAAACTCGATCTGCAACATTCCATGAGCAGCTTTACCCGCATCGGCATTAAGTCTTTTGTGCTGTTTGCCGCCTGGACGATTGCGATGGCAGCTCCGATCGCCGGCGTCGTTCTCTGGAAGAGCTACGGCGGAAGCATTTATGCGCCGGAATTGCTGTCGGTTATAGCCGGCCATTTGCTCAATGCCTGTCTAACGATTGCGTTAGCAGCCGCAACAGCGGCCGTGACTCTGCATCCATCCACGGCGGCGATTCTCACGCTCAGCGTCACGATCGGGAGTTGGATTCTCAACTTTATTGCGGCTGTCCATGGAGGCTTTTGGGAACTCGCGGCAGGCTACACGCCAACGGCAATGGTGGCCGAATTTCAGCACGGATTGGTGCGCGCGTCCGTGGTGCTCGTCGCGATCACGCTGACGGCCACGGGACTTGCCCTCGCGGCGATCTGGCTACGATTGGGAGTCGCGGTCCAACGGCGGGTTTACGAAACCGTGTTCGTGGCGGTTGCGGCGGTTGTTTTGCTTTTTGCTTTTGCCTCTGTTCGTACAAGCTGGGATCTGTCCGAAAACCGCATGAACTCGTTTTCGGTGGCGGAAGAAAATGCGCTGAAGCATATCGAGTCGCCGCTGAACATCGAGGTGCATTTGGCCGCGGAAGATCCGCGGCGAGTCGATTTTGACCGGCGAGTACTGGCAAAGCTTCGCCGCGTGATGCCGCGGTTGAACGTCAGCTACGTTGCTGCGACCGATATCGGATTGTTTGAACAATCGAATCCGCACTACGGCGAAATCAACTACAGCCTGAATGGCCGTACGGCAACCAGCCGCGCAACCACGCCAGAAGCGGCCCTGGAAACGATTTTTGAACTCGCGGGAATCGCAAGCCTGCCAGAAGATTCGGAGGACAATTTCCGCGGACACCCGCTCGCCGTTCCCCCACGGGGAGCTCCGATGTTGTTTTACGTCGCATGGCCGGCGGTGGTGGCGGCGTGCGGCTTTTTTATCCATTGGAGGAACCGATGAAACTCGCGAAACATGCAACCGCACTTCTGATGGTGGTTGCCTTCATGCTGCCGCTCTCCGCGGCAGAACGGACAGTTGACCTGAGCAAGGAAAAGACCGGATCCGCGCCTACGACATTCGAACCCATGGTCGGCACGTGGGTGGTAACGCAGGATGGTCCGGACAAGGTGATCATGGTCGATGGGCGGCCATGGGTTGCGAGCAAGGACAATCCCACGAAGCTGCTGGTGGAAAGCGCGCGCAAACTTTATGGCACCAATAACGAAGAGCTGATGGATAA
>CAYWSM010000356.1:0-10263 GCA_964460935.1 uncultured Terriglobales bacterium
TTCGATTACATCCGCAAGGGACCGGGCCTGATCGAGGATGTTAAAGTTGCCGTTAAGCAGGCGATTGAGGCGCAGAACCTGCATCGCCAGAACATCGCCTTCAAGCGCGACGCCGCCGGACGCAACTCGCTCGATAACATCGTTGGCGTCAGCCCGGCGATGGCTAAGCTGAAGCAGACCGTCCGCACCGTCGCCACCACCGCCAGCACAGTTCTAATTCACGGCGAAAGCGGAACCGGTAAAGAACTGGTCGCCCGCGCCGTCCATGCCTGCTCCCTGCGCGCCGCCGACCCGTTCGTCTCGATCAACTGCGGCGCCTTCCCGGAGACACTGCTCGAATCCGAACTCTTCGGCTATGTCAAAGGCGCGTTCACCGGCGCGAACACCAACAAGAACGGCCTGTTCGAGGTTGCCAATAACGGGACCATCTTCCTCGACGAAATCAGCGAAATGACGCTCGCCATGCAGGTGAAGCTCCTGCGCGTGCTCCAGGAACGCTGCCTGCGTCCGGTCGGTGGAACGAATGAAATTCCCATCGATGTCCGCGTCATCGCCGCAACGAACAAGAGCCTCGACGATCTCGTGGCTGAGAACCTGTTCCGCGAGGATTTGTACTACCGCTTGTCGGTCATCCCGGTCGAAGTGCCGCCGTTACGCGAACGCCGCGAAGACATTCCGCTGCTCGCCAACCATTTCCTGAAGAAGTACGCACCGGCTGCGGGCAAGAGCATCGTCCGCATCTCCCCGGAGTCGCTTAAGCTGCTCTGCGCCTACGACTGGCCCGGCAACGTCCGCCAATTGGAAAACACCGTCGAGCGCGCCGTCGCCCTTGAAGAAACCCAGGAACTGAATGTGGATCTCCCCACCGAGCGCCCCAAAGCCCGCGCGGCCGCAGCCGCTGTCGGTGGAAGTATCGGCGTCCCGTTCATCCCCAACGAAGGCCTCGACATGGAACGCTACGTCGCGGATTTGGAAAAGGGCATGATCCTACACGCTCTAAAACAATCCAACGGCGTGCAAACCCGAGCGGCAGAGCTGTTGAAGTTGAGCTACCGGAGCTTTAGGCATCTGTTGAAGAAGTACGATATTTAGGTAGGAGAAGGGGATGGTAGCTAGGAGGTAGGGGATAGGTTCTAATGAATAGAAGTGCTAACAGGAAAGGTTTTGTCACATTCAAGGCAGCTACCTTCTTTGTCATTGCTCTCGTTTTATGCACAGCGGCCGCCCGAACGCTTATACCTTTCCCGCCTGAACAGGCTTCGCGAATCGCCGCTCAGGAACAGACATTCCACTCAACTTGGTTTCTCATCAGTTACAACTTGTTTGTCGCAATGTGTTTCTCGGGTATTTACGCTAGCCGAAAAATTGAAAGCTGGTACAAGCAGCGCGTCACGTTTTACGCAATGTTACTGACGGGTGTGCTTACCGAATTAGTTGTGTTTGCAACTCCGATGCATGGAGGTCTATCCCGCTGACCTACCCCCTAACCGCCATCCCCTATCCCCTGGTTTTTCGTAATCCCAACCCCCAACTCCTAACTACTTCTTTTTGAGCTGTTGCTTCCACCCCAATATCCGTGCCTTGTTCGCCTCCTCCTCCGCTTCGGGCACCATCCCCTTCTTCTGATACAGGATCGACAAGCTCGTATGCGCCAGCACGTCGTCTTTATCTAGCGCGGCGATCCGCTTGGCCGTGGCGATAGCGTCGTCATAGCGCTCCATGTCCTGATACGCCCGCGCCAAACCGTGAAGTGCATCAATGAATGAGGAATCTGCCGCAATCGACTTCTCATATTCGGCGACGGCATCCTCGTGCCTGCCGTCAGCGTAGAAATCAAGGGCAGCGTAGTAGTGGTCTTCGGCAATTTCGCGTGGGGACCGTTCAGACATTGCGAAAAGTTTATCAGTTCATCAGTTCATCAGAGGACACGCAACCTCTCCGACTCAACTGATAAACTGATGAACTGAAATACTGACAAACTCTGCATGCGTTATATCCTCCGCTTCCTCTGGAACGCCACCCGCGGCCATCACCTCACGCCGTGGCGCAGCCCGTATCTGCGCTGGCGCATCGAGACCTATTGCGGCGTCAAAATGGACAAGGTCGGCTTCCTCGAATTCTGGGGATTCCTCTTCCGCGAGCGCCGCGAAATGATCCGCTTCCTCAAATGGACCGCCACCATGGACGGCTACGCCCGCCCCAAACCCAAGAACACGTTCTAGCTTAGAAACACGGTTAGTTCATCAAAGGAGCGTTTCATTTCACGCAAAAGGGCCGGGATTGGTGGGAGAGTTCCTATGACCAGAGCATGTGGCACCTCCAAAGGCCTAAGCCAGCTCTTCCTGCCTGATCAATCTTCCATAAATCAGTTTTGTGATCTGTTGGGCGAGGTCTTGGGCGTGTTTGTTGTCGGATTGGTGCGCCAATCGGAGGAGGTTGCGGGCGGTTCCGTTGGTCAGGTATTTAAATTTTCGCAGGTCGCTGATGACGTGCATGGCGGTTGAGTTGCCGAACTCGGCGTAAAACTGCTCGCATAACTTGCGGATGGCATGGATGTCGAGGTTAGCGATCTGGGGGATTTCGCCTCCGAGTGTGTGCGCGGCTTGTCCTTCGGCAGGCTGAAGCTTCACATAAGACAAGTTGATGGTTTTGCGTCCCGCACGCTCGAAGAGGATGGTGGCGACATTGCCCTCGATGGAGAGGATTTCCCCGACTCCCCAATCGGGTTTGGCGGGATGGGTGACAAAGCGGGGCATGGAACCAACATATACCACGGAGGACGGAGAGCCACGAAGGTCACGGAGGAAGGAAGAAGGGGAAACAATCGACACAGGAACCAACAGTACTAAGGCTTTCGCTGCGCTGTTCAGGGCCAAGAAGCTGCTAAACTTGTACTCAGCTTCCCCCTGTGCTGCACCTTGGTAAACCTCGGCTGAAAATGGCATTCTGCTCATGCTCGCGGTGGACCGTTTCGTCTGACGGCTGGAAGCATCCAAGAAGAGAGCTGGCCTGAAGAAATGGTGTTTGGCCGCGAAGAAAAAGTCTCGCCGATACGGATCACGGGGATCCAGTACTTCCTCCTTCTCGCTTTCCTCGTCCTCGGATTTGGCCTATGGCGGCTGCAAGTCGCCAGCAGCGATTATTACAAAGACCTGGCGGACAAGAACCGTGTGCGGACGGTGCCGATTCTTGCGCCGCGCGGGAAGATTCTCGATCGCGAAGGCCGCATCATCGTCGATAACTATCCGTCCACGTCCGTCCTGCTGTTGCGCGATTCATCTCGGGATTTGAATGCCGACGCCGATCAGATCGCGAGCGGGTTGCACATGGACCCCAACGATGTGCGCGATCGCATCGCCCGCTTTAAGAACACGCCCCAGTATCAGCCGCTGTTTTTGAAGGAAGACATCACGCCCGATGAACTCGCCTTCGTCGAGTCGCACCACAACGAACTGCCGGAACTGGAAACAATCAGCGAGCACCGGCGCTTGTATCCGAAGAATGGATTCATGGCGCACGCCATCGGGTACGTCGGCGAAGTTTCGGAGGACATGCTGAATCAGCCGGCATTCGAGTTCTACAAGGCCGGAGACATCGTTGGGAAGTCGGGCGTGGAGCAGTACTACAACGACATCCTGATGGGCAAAGACGGGTCACGCCGTGAAATCGTGGACAGCCGTGGGCGTGTTGTCGGCAAGATGGATGAAGTTCCGGCGGTGCCCGGCAAGCAGTTGAAGTTGACGATCGACCTCGATGTCCAGATAGCAGCGGAAGAAGCGTTGGGAGACAGAGTAGGCGGGATCATTGCCATGGATCCGCATACAGGCGAGATCTTGGCGATGGTAAGCCGTCCGACATTCGATCCGAATCAGTTTGCGGTGCGGATCACGAGAGACTACTGGAACCAGCTTCTGACCGATGATGGCAAGCCGCTGATGAACAAGACCATCCAGGCGCAACTGGCGCCAGGGTCGACGTTCAAGATCATCATGGCCACTGCGGGACTCCAGGAGGGTATAGCGCAGGACATGCATGTGAACTGTGCGGGTGGTGGAACCTTCTACGGGCGCTACTTCAAATGCTGGGTGCTTTCGGAGCATCGCACGCATGGGTCGGTTGACATCAGCAAAGCGATTTATCAATCGTGCGACGTGTTTTTCTACACGCTGGCGGAGCGGCTTGGAATCGGAAAGATCGCGGAATGGGCGACCAAGCTCGGGTTAGGACAGAAGACACACGTCGATCTACCACAGGAAGTTTCGGGCGTGATGCCATCGGAAGAATGGAAGATCAGGAACTTCAAGCAGAAGTGGTATGCGGGCGAAACGATCTCCGTCGGCATCGGGCAGGGCGCAGTAGCGGCGACGCCGATCCAGATGGCGCGTGCGATTGGCGCGATCTCGTCAGACGGGCATCTAGTGCGTCCGCACATTGTCGCTTTCGGTGATCTGCCGCAGGAGGCACAGCCGCTCTACAAGCAAATAGTGGCGAAGTACCCCGATGAGGAAACGATTCCGATCGATCCAAAGAACTGGGAGATCATTACCGACGCCATGGCGGACGTAGTGACGCCGATTGGAACGGCGAATAGCGCACACCTGGTGGGGATCGACTTTGCGGGCAAAACGGGATCGGCCCAGACGATCAGTAATGCGGCGAAGGCAAGATTGGCAAATGGCAAGTCGCAGTTCAAAGATAACGGCTGGTTCGTTGGAGTGTCGCCGAGACGGGATCCCGATATCGTGGTAGCGGTTCTACTGGAAGGTGGCGAGCACGGATACTTTGCGGCGCGCGCATCTTCTCAGGTGATCAAGGCTTTCGTGGAAAAACGGCGCAAGGTGCTGAACAATGTGGCGTACGCAGCGCCTCCCACAGAAAAGCCAAAAGCACCGATCGAGAAGCCTGCTGCTGATAAGGAGACAATGCCTTCGCAGACGCAGGCGCCTGCGGCGCAAGTGAAACAGTCGCAGGGAGTAGAAGTTGCCGGTGTGTGGAATGCGCCCGATCCGGACGGGGACGATGGACTGAAGGCAGCCAAGATGAGAGTCACCCTAGATGCCAAGCCGCGAAAGCCGGTAAAAGCGGCGCCGGGAATGGACTGAGATAGAGAACGGCCCCACTCAACCAAAAGAAGGTTGAATGGGGCACCTGAGCTGATTGATTGCAGAAATACATTCGATTTCGGGATTTTGACTGGGTTCTGCTGGTCTTCGTGCTGGCGATCTGTGCCGTTGGTGTGGTGGAGATCTACAGCGCAACGCTGCATACCAAGTTCGTCGGCGCGCATGTACGACAGATGTACTGGGTCATCGCCGGACTAGTCGTGATGTTCGTCATGAGCCGCGTCAACTATCAGGTGCTGCTTGAGAGCACTCCGTGGATGTACATCGCATCGCTGCTTTCTCTGATCGCGGTGTTGGTGATCGGGCAGACCTATCTGGGCGCAAAGCGCTGGATCCGAATTGGCGGCAGCACACACTTCCAGCCCTCGGAGTGGGTGAAACTGGTGCTCATCCTGGCGATGGCGAAGTACTTCTCCGATCCCAACAAGTTCCGGGAAGACATGTCGTTTACCGATCTGATGAAGGCCGGATCGGTGGTCTTCATTCCCATGTTGCTGGTGCTGAAGCAGCCGGATATGGGAACGGCGCTGACCTACTTGCCGATTGCCATCATGGGACTGTTTCTCGGCGGTATGAAGTTCCGGCATGCCGCGATCATTCTGGTATGTGGTGTGCTGGTGGCGGTGCCGGCGTACAAGTGGGGACTCAAGCAGTATCAGAAAGACCGCATTCAGACGTTCATCAATCCTGATGTCGATCCGCAGAAGAAGGGGTACCAGAGTATTCAATCCCAGATCGCGGTAGGATCGGGCGGTGTGTGGGGTAAGGGAACGACGAAAGGCTCGCAAACACAGGGTTTATTCCTACCTGTAACTCACACCGACTTCATCTTTGCCGCGTTCAGTGAAGAACATGGATTTGTCGGTGCGATCGCCGTTCTACTGCTATACTTTATGGTGCTGATGCGATTGATCCACAACGCACAGACGGCGCCAGATCGCGCCGGAGCGTTCGTGGTGATGGGCGTGGTCGCCGTGCTGGCGTTTCACGTTCTGGTCAATGTCGGCATGGTGGTCGGCTTTATGCCGGTCGTCGGAATACCCCTGCCACTCATGAGTTACGGCGGGTCGTCAGTGTTGTTCATGTTCATTGCGCTTGGGATTGTGATGAACGTCCGGATGCGCCGGTTCGTGAACTGAACCCAAAGATTGTAGTAACTCCGCCTTGTGCGGAGCAGAAGATCAAGATTACGCCCGCCCCCACGTGACGGGGGCATACACCGGCCGGTGAGTTGCCGGGCAGAGATTCAAGCGAAGTAGGACAGCGCCCAAGGGCGGGTAACGGCCCCCCGGGCGCGACGGAAGCCAGCAAAGCATGTGGGGTGTTAACTTCCGGCGCGGCCTGAGAGAGCGGTCACAGACCCTGATAGCGCAAAGGTGCGAAAGATTCTGAAGACAAGTTCAACAGTTAAGTCCAGCGGCGTTATGCGCGGGCATGGTTGCAGTCCACCACTTCGGGGCATGCTGTTTGTGTGCCGGAGTGGCATGGGTGTGCAACCCGCATCGGGTTCATCCGTCCTGTATCCTCGCTTCAATTCCTGCACGCACTTATAGCAACGAAACCACTGGCCGGTGAAATCTGCCCGCGCAAAACGGGCAGGCCGGAGAGTGAATGTCCAAGGAACTATTTGTCTCCTCGACGCCACACCAAACCAAGGTGGCACTGGTCGAGAATGACATCCTGTCTGAAGTTTATTTCGAACGCGAAAACGAATACACGTTAGCCGGATCGATCTACAAGGGTCGTGTGACCCGCGTATTGCCCGGCATGCAATCCGCGTTCGTTGATATTGGATTGGAACGCGATGCGTTCCTTTATGTTTCCGACTTCTTCGAGATGGAAGACGAAGAAGAATCGTTCGAGCCGATTCCCGCCGCGAAGCCTTTCGAACTGAAGCCGCAGGAACCGAAGCCGGATGCCATGCAGTACGTTGCGCCGGATTCGCAGCAGACCGAGAGCTTCGAAGGTGGATACACGGAAGAAGCCGAGCAGGAAAACGGCGAATCTCGCGAAGAAGGCGCGGAGAATGGCGGAGGGCGCAAGTGGCGTGGCCGCCGTCGTCGCGGACGGGGAAGAGGAAGAGGTTTCCCGGAGTCGAAGTTTGCGCGTCCAAGTGGCAATGGAGAAACGGCTGAAGCGTCCGAGTCTGCCGAGACGGAAGAGACGCCTGACGAAACCTTCGATCAGCCGCTGTACAAGCCCATCATCCTTCCCGGTGAGTCGATTGCGAAATTCCGCAACACTGAGGTGGAGCCGAGTGACGACTCTCGAGTAGAGGCAGAAGAGCAACGGGAAGAACCGCAGGCTGAGACAGCGGAAGCGGCTCCTGCAATCGCAGAAGAGCAACAGCCCCAGGAACGGGAAGAGCGCGTGGCCCGCGAGGACCGGCGTCCGCAGCAGTATCAGCCAATCATTCTGCCCGGAGAGTCGATCTCAAAATATCGCAAGCCGGAAGAGCAGAACGGCGAGAGCACCGAGCAGGCCGAACCACGCGAAGAGACCTCGTACAGGCGCGATGATCGTCGTGGCCGGCGTGGACGTGATCGCGGACGAGACCGCGATCGTGATCGGGAGCGCGAGTACGAAGCGCCACGTCCGTTTGAGCCGATCATGTTGCCGGGCGAGTCGATTTCCAAGTATCGCAAGCTGCAGGAGCAACAAGCGCCACAAAACGAAACTTCGATCGGAGTAGAAGCTGCGGGAGACGTAGAGGGTTCAGAGCCGGCTTCGTTCGAGACAACGCCGGCAATCGCTCAGCCGGAGCACGAGAATTACGAAATTCCGCAAGGCGCATTCAACCACGAACCGGAAGCTGCAGAGGAAGAGCACGAGCCCGTTGCCCACACGCAAGAGCATGCGCAACAGGCGGAAGATCGGTACGATCGCATGAACGTTGCTTCCGTCTTCGGCGGGGATGTGGACAAAGGAAATGACTTCGTCGACGAAGCCGACGAGGAAGCGGAAGACGTACACGCATCGGAAGAGCGCACACACGATGAAGAGCAGCATCAGCATGAGGAACAGTCGGAGTATCTAGCTTCTGAGCCGCATGAGCATGAAGTCTCTTCCGAAACGCCCAGCTATCACGGAGCTCCTGAGGGCGCATACGTCGAGGAAGAGATCGAGACGGAAGAGGAAGACCTGCCACATCCGGCGGAGAACCTCTACGACGAAGAAGATTACGAAGAACTGGAAGAGGAAATCCTGGAGCCGGCGCCATTTGCGTCATCGCAACTGACGGAAGCGGTGGAAGAGAACCACCAGTCGGCGGTTCTTGAAGGCGGCTACGAGGGTGATGAAGAGGAAGACGAGATCGAGGAGGCCGAGAACGCAGCTTACGCCGAGATCGGTGAACCGGAAGCAGCTCATGCCGAGTTGCGAGGTCCGTCAGGTACTGCTGGCTACCAACAGCGTGCACGTCGTCCTGAGTTCGACCGCCGTCGCGGACGCCGTGGCGGTGGTGGCCGCCGGTTCGGACGCGGTGGTCCGCGTCGTGAGTCGATGCAGCGGCAGCACGTCGTAATTTCCGACCTTCTGAAGGAAGGGCAGGAAGTTCTCGTGCAGATCGCGAAAGAGCCCATCGGAAAGAAGGGCGCTCGCATTACGAGTCACATCGCCCTGCCCGGGCGCTTCCTGGTGTACATGCCGACGGTGAATCACATCGGCGTTTCGCGGAAGATCAACTCCGACGAAGAACGCATGCGGTTGAAGCGGATCGTCGCCAGCGAGCGCGAAAACGGGCATGGCGGATTCATCGTTCGCACGGCCGCGGCGCACATCAGTGAAGAAGATTTGCGTGCGGATATCCGATTCCTGAAGAACCTGTGGCACGACATTCGGACGCGGGCGGAAAATTCAAAACCACCGGCACTGATCTACCACGATCTGAACCTGGTGGAACGCATCATGCGCGACCTGGTGACGCAGGACTTCTCGGCGATCTGGGTCGATACGGAACAGGAGTACGAGCGCGTCAGCCGGTTCATCTCGCGGTTCCAGCCATCGCTGGTGCGCCGCGTAAAGCTTTACACCAAAGAGACGCCGCTGTTCGAGCAGTTCGGACTCGATGCCGAAATCAATAAGGGGCTGAAGTCAAAGGTGTGGCTGAAAAGCGGTGGCTACATCGTCATCAACCAGACGGAAGCGCTGGTCGCCATCGACATCAACACCGGCAAATATGTCGGTAAAACGTCGCGACTGGAAGACACGATCGTCAAGACGAACATCGACGCAATCAAGGAAATCGTGCGGCAGATTAGATTGCGCGATTTAGGCGGCATCATCGTAATCGACTTCATCGACATGGATGAACGCAAGAACCGCCAGAAAGTCATGCAGGCGCTCGAAGAGGAGATGAGGAACGACCGCGCGCCTTCGAAAGTGCTGCAGTTCAACGACTTCGGGCTTGTGGCGATCACCCGGAAGCGTGTTAAGCAGTCGCTGGAGCGCACGTTGGGAGCGCCGTGCCCGTACTGCACGGGTAACGGATACGTTAAGTCACCGCAGACGGTCTGTAACGAGATTTACGTGGAAATGCGCAAGATGGCGAAGCAGTTCGAGAGCGACATCCTGCTGCGAGTGAATCCCGAGGTTGGCAAAGCTCTGAAGGCGAACAGCGGCAAATGGCTGATGGAGATGGAGGAACTCACCGGGCATAACATCCTGGTGAAGAGCGATCCGACATTGCATCAGGAACAATTTGATATGTAGTCAGTGACGAATAACCTAGTAGCGAATAGGCCGCGAACGAATCGCGGCCTTTCGCTTTTATCGCGGAAGATATGTGCTAAACTGCGTCCGTTACACGGGTTGTAGTGAGACCGAACATGTGCAGGCTCCTGGCCCTGATCGTGCTGTTGTCGCTCACCTCCGCAGCGCAGAGCGGATTCGAAACAGCCAAACCGCAAGATTCCTCTGAATTACTGCAAACACTTGTTACGAATAGCCTTCATGATATTCGCGCATTGAAAGACTTCGTCTACCAGCAAAGAGTGAGTACAAAGATACAACCTCCCTTTGGTAGGGATCGTTATGCAGAAGAGATTTCTGAAACAATTATTGCTGATGGGCAAGTATTTGCCCGCAAGATTAAACGAAATGGAGTAGCTGTCCCGGCTGAGGCGGATCCCTCGCATCACAG
>CAYWSM010000357.1:0-2264 GCA_964460935.1 uncultured Terriglobales bacterium
AAGGTCATGATCCCGAGCATCACGTCGTTGAGGGTCGCCTCTGATTTCTCTTTGATCGCAAGCAGCGGAGACATGGGGAGCTTGGTCCAGGCAAACTTCTGCGGACCGCGGCACAGCTTGTTGAACGGAAGGCGCTCGGCAGGCATCACGATCTCGGGGGCAATATTCACCATCTGCTCGAGCGTGGATCGCCCAGCGTGTGACAGGATTTCGGCCGCCGATAGCACTTCTTTCTGCACCTGCAACATGCCCTGGATAGCGCCGAGATACGAGGTCACCAGTTGCTGGATCAACTTCGCTCCGGCGTCGCGCTGGTCGTCCTCATTTTCCGTCTCTTTGGTTTTCTTGCGAGCCGCGGGTTCCGCCGTCGTGGGATTCGTATCCATCAGCACATTCATGAGGCCGACGCCCGCGATACCATCCGCGAGGCAGTGATGCACGCGCGCCAGCACGCCAGTGCGATTGCCCTTCAATCCGTGTATCAGCGTGATGTCCCAGAGCGGACGGTTGCGGTCGAGTATGACGCTGAAGATGTCGGAGACGACAGCCTTGAACTCTTCTTCGCTCCCGTCCTTCAGCTTGATTTCCCGCACGTGGTTGCGGATATCGAATGTCGGATCGGGCTCCCATGTGGGATATCCGGAGTTGAGCGGCGGGAACACCACTCGCTCGGTGTAACGCGGAATCAGCGGCAGCTTTGATTTCACGAACTTGATACAGGAAGGAAGGTGCATAACACCTTCAAACTCCATGGCTGCCCCGATGGTGAGCGGACTGGCTTCGCGCTCAAGATAAAGAAAGAGAGAGTCGCCGGCGGAGAGCGTCTTCTTCTGGTTGCCGTTGCTGGTGGGCATAGGGCCTCCCGCGTGCCGACGAGACGATATGGGCCTGGCGCAACCTCAAAGCTGCGAGCAAATGCATCATAGCCACATTTGCAGTCTTAGTACGCGGACGGGCGTTACGCGGCAGATGTGATTTCCCGTTTTGGGAAAGTTTATTAACCACGGATTCGACGGATGAGACGGATTTTGTTTTTGGGTTTTGTCTCCTGAAGAATCCGTCTAATCCGTAAAATCCGTGGTTAGAAAACGTCTCGCTCATAGCACTACTACCAAGGTCGATCCATTCGCATGTGTCTGTTTCCTGCCATAATTCGCTGATCGATGGGTGAGAATCGCCAATACGATTACGACTTCATCGTCGTGGGCTCCGGATTCGGCGGCAGCGTGAGCGCGTTGCGCCTGACCGACAAGGGTTATCGCGTCGCGGTGATGGAAATGGGCCGGCGTTGGACGCCGGAGAATCTTCCCGAGACGAGTTGGGCTCTGCATCGCTGGTTCTGGCGGCCGAAGCTGGCGCTGCGCGGCTTCTTTAACATGCGCTTCTTCCGGCACGTGACCATCCTGCATGGCTGTGCCGTCGGCGGAGGTTCAATCACCTATGCCACCACGATGCTGCGCCCGCCGGACAAAGTCTGGGAGATGGGCACGTGGTCCGGACTGTCGGACTGGAAACGCGAGATGCCGCAGTATTACGACACCGCCTCAAAGATGCTCGGCGTGATCGAGAACCGAATATTGGGCCCTGCCGACCGGCTGCTGCAAAGCGCCGCAGAACAGACGGGAGTTGGAAACACGTTCTATCGCACCTCGGTGGCAGTGTTCCAGGGTCCCGAAGGAATGCCTGGCGGAACGACTGTTCCCGATCCGTACTTCGGCGGCGAAGGACCGGAACGCACAACATGCAAAGCGTGCGGTGGATGCATGATGGGCTGCCGCCACGGAGCGAAGAATACCCTCGACCTCAACTACCTTTATCTGGCCGAGAAGCGCGGCTGCCAAATCTTCGCCGAAACACAGGTCGTGGACGTGAAGCCGCTTGGTGCGCCGGATGGCAGTGACGGATATGAGGTTACGACCGTCAGTTCGATCCCACGATTCCGGAAAAATCGAAGGCGCTTCACCTGTCGTGGGGTGGTAATCGCAGCCTCGTCGCTGGGCAGCATGGAACTACTGTTCCAGTTGCGCGACAAAGGGTCATTGCCTCGACTCAGCGACCGCATCGGGCGTCACGTTCGAACGAACTCTGAGTCGTTGATCGGCATTCGAATTCCTAAATACAAAGATGACCTGTCGAAGGGCGTGGCCATCGGGTCGGGTATTTATATCGACGAACACACGCACATCGAAGCCGTCCGCTACCCCGCCGGATCGAACACCATGAGCCTGTTGTCAACATTGTTGACCAAAGGACATCCCGGACCC
>CAYWSM010000358.1:0-4009 GCA_964460935.1 uncultured Terriglobales bacterium
TGAACTGAAAGCTGTTACCCGCACCGGTGAATTGGAATAAGCAAGATTTTGCGGAGTACACATGGTCACCGTCGAGGGTTGTGCGCTGACGTTGCATGAAGCTTTCGGGGCAGAATTGAGCAGCACGGAAAGCCAGCTATAGGTGATATTCGTTATGGCAATATCGATCTTGCCGTCACGGTTGAAATCTCCCGCCACCAGCGAATCGAGACCTTCCGATTCGAGCACCCAGTTCTGCGGCTGGCTTTGGAACGTACCATCCGGGTTGCCGAGCCAGGCCGAAACGGTTTCGAAATGACCGGCGATACGAACGTTGGCGACGATGTCGTTGATGCCATCCCCGTTGATGTCCACGGCGGTTGGCTGGTCCGCCGCTATAACGGCGGAACCGCGGAAGCCTCCGGAACCGGAAGGAGCGGTGGCGACAGTGATGGTCGTGGTCTTCTGGAGTGCGTGATTGGGGCCCGTGCTCAGGAAAACGTCGAGCAAGGAACAAGTGTTATTGCAACCGACATAAGAGACCAGCAGATCAGTGAACCCATCCTGATTGACGTCAACAGGTGTAACGTCGCCGGTATCGAAGTAGGTGGCCAGCAGGTTCGGAGCAAATTGGAACTGGCCTTGTCCGAGCAGCGCGATGGCTTCGGTGTCGGTGATCACGGCAATGTCGTTCTTGCCGTCGGAATTGAAATCGGCAACCCTGATTTTTTCCAGCGGAGTCGTGCCGAAGCCAGCAAACTTGACTGGTGTGCCGAAGTTGCCGGTACCGTCTCCGGGGAAAATGCTGACCGTGTTGGGTTCGTTGATTACATCAGGGAATCTCTGTCCTTCTTCGGCGGGATTCCCGGATCCAACAGCGATATCCAGATTTCCATCGCCATTGAAGTCACCAGCAGTGATCGATTTGGGAGCGATTGCGGTTGTCGTCTCTAAAACTCTTGCCGGTCCGAAGGTTCCGTCGCCGTTGGCCAGCATCACCATGACTCCGTTCGAAGCGATGCCGACGGTTGCGACGTCGAGATTGCCATCGTGGTTGAAGTCTCCAAGCGCGAGGTCATTGGGCTGTAGTGGCAGGGGACTGAGGACAGGATCCTGGAAGGTGCCATCAGGTCTGCCAAGAAACACCGAAATCGAAAATGACGAGCCCCCTGGCTCAAAACTTGTCGTTACAAGATCGAGAATGCCGTCGTGGTTGAAATCGCCACGGTTAATGAAAACGCCTCCCAGCAGGTCGTAGTTCTTGACCATGAACGACTGACCGAGGAGGACCGGTGCGAAGGTGATTGCGAAGACAAGCAAGAGAATCAGCGGAAGCGTTCGCATGGGTATCTCCTCAATACAGAGGTAAGGTAATTTCAAATTGTGGGTCTAAGCTGCGGTTACGATTGATCCCGATTGAGGAAGGTTGTATCGGGTTCGCTATGGCGGAGTGTCTGGAAGGAATTCATATCACGCTAAACTTGAAGCCAGTTCATAGCTAGGTTGAAAGAAAAAGCTGGTGGCCCGACACGAACAGGGGGAGATGCTGCTGGCAATCAACTGCATCTAGTGGTGTCTGCACCCACCCTTTCCCAACGGAAGGGAATAGTGCGAGCGAGGCCCCCACGGGCCCCCATTGCTTCCGTAACGCCAAAGTCAGCGACCAAAATAGGGATGCGAACCTGGGGCACCTATCGCTCATGGTAACGTGAAGGTTGTCTGGGACATCAGCCAATTAATGCTGTGGTAGGGAATAAGGGAGAATATCTTCGCCTTTCTTGCACCCCCCCAGCTTCATTAGACAACCGGTGTTGATAGCAAATACCTTGAAACGGTTTTCGCGTAAGACGCACGGACCAATTGAGACTGTCGGCCATTTGTAGGGGCCCTTTTGTTTCACCTCGGCTTTGTAATCCGGGTCACAGTTACCATTCCCGTAATGGATTGTTGCACCTGTTCCCGGAGTATTCGCTCTGTTGATTACCATATCATCTATTTCCATCACTATATCGACGTCAGTTGCTACATCGTGCTGAAAGCGCACGTTTACCATCGCAGTGGTGCGCGGAGCCAAGTGAAATTTGTGTAACATCAAGTTACTACCGCTCCAGCTAGCATTACACGTTTCACCTTCGCAGTGGAACTCCAAACCTTTGATGCGGTTTTGGTCTGCCTGCCTGCGCAACTCACTTGTATTCGTCTTATTCAATTGGATACCGGAAACGAGCACGAGAATGCGATCCAGATTTCGTTTCGGAGCAGCTACGTACACCGAAAGTAGCGCCAAAATAATTACGACAATGCACAACGCGCATGAAAGCAACACGTTTCTCATCGTCACATCTCTGGAAGGCGGCAACTTAATGGCAGCCGGTTTCAAACCATTTGGAACATCTGGTATCACATGAATTCTCAGTTCCATCCCATGGTGCTAGCCACGGATCAAGATGGTTGTCGAGTAGCGGATCAGATGCAGGCGCAATGACGAGCGTGTTCCACGAAGATGGCTTGGCGACCGCTGATCCGTTGGATTCAGTTAAGAAAATCCGCTTTATACCCCAGAGCCTTTCGTTCGGCAACCCATAAAGGAAATACTGTGTATAGTTCAGCGCACCACCTTTTCCCGCTGTAATCTCATCGTCGAATTCGTTGAATGGGTTCGTAAGCGAGCCATTGGCGTACAGGCAAGGGCTTATGAATGTGTAGTTGCCAACTGAGCAAGTAGCTTGACTCTCAGGAATGTACTCGAACACCGTGTAATAGGAACTTGGCTCCTGAGAGAGGTTCGTTGATAATCGCAGGCTGTACTTCGGATATCTAGCGACAACGGTTCTGTCGGGGCTAACTTTGTGACAGTCTTGAATTCCTACCAGGACTAGATTCGGATCTGATGCTTTGGCCAAGTCTGGTTTGGCAAGACTAGTGGCCGCGCTGGGGATCGCCCGTACATCGGATCTGAACCGATGTTCGTCAACCAGAGCTGTCTTCCTTCATCGGAAAGACCGCGCAGGACTTGAGTACCGTCGGATGTGGAACCAACAGCCAGATAGGCCGGTGTTGCTCCGATGGTTCGGATAGCAGGAAGGACACGTTCGCCACCAGTTGAGTCAACTGACGGAACGGACCATTCAACGGTGCCGTCAGGAAGTTCTGGGCCGACATAAACATCGACTGTAGCTGTGGAGTTACCAGCTCTAATTGTCGCTTGACCAGCGTTCAAAGCTGTAAGAATTGGAGGGTCGTCAGCCCTGTACTCGGCGTCACATGGTCTACTAGCGATCCAAACATTGTTTCCCTCTCTCTGACCTCCTGAAACCATATTCCCGGACAACTGAAACCAGATATAGCCACTCTTTGTTTCTTCGGGCACGGTGACTTCAATGGTACTATCGGCCCAACTGACAAGCGTGAGGGCAACGTTGCCGATCATGACTGTAGCTGGCTGTATCCCGAGGTGTTCACCTGAAATAGTGATGGTGGTGCCAATGGGACCACTAGTCGGGCTTATGTTGGTGATAATTGGGGTCTGCGCAAGGCAGGCGAAAGTAGAAAGGACGACTAAGAATACGCAGAAGAGTATACGCATGAAATCTCCTCAAGCGAGCGCATGCAATGGACGAAATCAGGAAACAATGGATCCAACAAATGAAATGCGCGAGTAAAACGAGATCAAATTACGTTACAAATTGCGTGTTCTAAGAAAGTATTGAACATTGTTACGAAAACGGAACAGGAATTGGTTCCGAAATGGGAATGATAAGAAAGGCAAGCGCGGCTTGTACGTGCGGGGGGTACGTTGAGTCCTGCCCTTAACCGACCGGAAGATCAATGGATTAGACACTCTCCTCGCTAGTAAACCCTGGTACTACTTTCCTCTTCCCAGCCGCCACGGAAATGGCATAATCAATGTTGCTCTGGCGTCTCCGTGGCCGTTATCGCGGGGAGCGTTCCTCTGAAGTTCCGTTCTTCGCCCGACCAGTGGGATCGGGCCGGTAGAGGTGCTTACTTGCGTCCGGACGGCGCGCCTTCA
>CAYWSM010000359.1:0-4509 GCA_964460935.1 uncultured Terriglobales bacterium
GTTCAATCACGCGGCGGTACGGGCTCTCGATGAAGCCGTATTCGTTGATGCGCGCAAAGCACGACAGCGACGAGATCAGTCCGATGTTCGGACCTTCCGGCGTCTCGATCGGGCAGATACGGCCGTAGTGCGTCGGGTGAACGTCGCGGACTTCGAATCCTGCGCGCTCACGCGACAAGCCGCCCGGCCCAAGGGCCGAGAGACGCCGCTTGTGCGTGATCTCCGAAAGCGGGTTTGTCTGGTCCATGAACTGCGACAACTGCGAAGATCCGAAGAACTCGCGGATGGCAGCCATGACCGGCTTGGCGTTGACCAGGTCATGCGGCATCGCCGTCGACATTTCCTGATACACGCTCATCTTTTCCTTGATAGCGCGTTCCATGCGGACGAGGCCGATACGGAACTGGTTCTCCATCAACTCGCCGACCGCGCGAACGCGGCGGTTGCCGAGGTGATCGATATCGTCAACGGCGCCGATGTTCTTGCGCAGCTTGAGCAGGTAGCGAATGGTTGCGTAGAAGTCTTCCGGCTCGAGCGTGCGGCTGTCGAGGTTGGTGGCGTCCTGTTTCTCGTACAGCTTGATGTTGAACTTCAAGCGGCCCACGCGAGAGAAATCGTATTTGCGCGGGTCAAAGAACATGCCCTGGAACAGCGCGGTCGCGGTGTCGAGCGTCGGCGGATCGCCAGGACGCAGCTTGCGGTAGATTTCGATCAGCGCTTCCTGCGGCGTCTTCACGGAGTCGCGGCGGAGCGTCTGGCTGATGACCACGCCCACGTCGTCGCGCTCAGGGAAGAACACATGCAGTTCGGCCACACCGGCTTCCATCGCCTTGGAGATGATCTCCGCGGTGATTTCGCTGTTGGCTTCGACCAGCACTTCGCCGGTGTTGGTGTCGATGATGTCCGAAGCCGCGTATGCGCCTTCGAGATCGCCGGCATCGACTTCGATTTCGGAGACTTTCGCCTTCTGGATTTCCTTCATCACCGCCGGAGAAACCTTACGTCCGGCGTGAGCGATTTCTTCACCGCTCTTGCTGGTGATGCGGTGCTGCAACTTCATGCCAAGCAGCATCGTCGGGCGATCGACGCCCGGCTCCAGCGTCCAGTAGAGTTTGCTGTCCTTCAGCGCAATGCGATCGACGGTGTAGAACGTCCGCAGAATGTCTTCGTTCGAACGCAGGCCGAGAGCGCGCAGGAAGATGGTTCCCAGGAACTTGCGCTTGCGGTCGATACGCACATACAGGATGTTTTTCTGGTCGTACTCGAACTCAACCCACGATCCGCGGTAAGGAATGATCTTGCCGAGGAAGTAGTTGTTGGTGGGCACCTTCTCGAAGAATACGCCGGGCGAACGGTGCAACTGGCTGACGATCACGCGCTCGGTACCGTTAATGATGAACGTACCGTTGTTAGTCATCAGCGGCACATCGCCGAAGAAGACTTCCTGCTCCTTGATGTCGCGGATGGAGCGGTTACCGGTCTCAGGATCCTTGTCGTAGATGGTGAGACGCATGGTGACCTTGAGTGGGGCGCTGTAGGTCATGCCGCGCTCTTCGCACTCAGCCACGTCGTACTTCAATTGCAGACCGACGGGGTCACCGCACTTATTACAAAAATCGGGTGTATTGGCGTTGTAAGTGCCGCACTTGTGGCAGAGCACTTCGCCGGGATGGAACGGATCGGTGATGACCGTCGCGCCGCAATTACGGCAGGTGGTACGGAGGTGGTGCAGTCCCTTGAGGTGACCGCACTTGCACTCCCAGTTGCCGATGGCATAATCGACGAACTCGAGTTGCGAGACGTTGCGGAAGTCGGTAATGGGAAATACTGATTGAAAAACAGCCTGCAATCCGGCATCGTCTCGTTCGCTCGGCAAACGGTCCATCTGCAGGAACCGATCGTAGGAGCGCTTCTGCACTTCGATCAGGTTCGGGATCTGGATGGTCGCCGGAATTTTTGAAAAATCGAAACGGGTGCGGATGGCGTTATTCGTGTTGGGCATCAAAGACTCCTGAGCTTGTTCACCGGACTGGGTGGGCAATCCCGGTTCCGGCACTAACTTTTCCCGTCGCGCCAGCGACGGCGGGAAAACGCACGCGCAATGCGTGCTTTGAGCATCTAAGCCTGCGTCGGAATAGCTGGAATTCCGTGCAGAGACATGAAAAAGACGTTTGCGCCCGACAGGGCGAGAATCCCCGTGGGCGCCATCGTCGGCACTTGAACTCGATAAATTGTGTTTGTCCGCGTCAGCGTTGGAAGCTTTATTTCCGGCCTCTACCTGCCTTTGCAGGTCAGGTGAGCCCGCCCGTAAATCTCCTGTGGTTGCGGGACGGGAAGCCGCTTACCTGTTAGATGAGCGGCTTCACTGTTCCGATTCACAATAGATCGCCTATGCCTTACTGAACCGTTTTACCGTAAAACGAGCAATCGATGCGGGTTTTTAGGCTCCATTCCATCAAAAGATGGTCCTGGAGCGCCACCCCGCCCCAACTACTTGATTTCGACCTTCGCGCCAGCGTCCGCGAACTTCTTCTGGATCGTGGCCGCTTCTTCCTTCGACACGCCTTCTTTCACGGTCTTGGGAGCTCCGTCAACCAGGTCCTTGGCTTCCTTCAAGCCGAGGCTGGTGACTTCGCGGACAGCCTTAATCACGTTGATTTTGTTCGCGCCCACGTCGGTGAGGACAACCGTGAATTCGGTCTTCTCTTCCGCCGGAGCCGCTGCTGCCGCGCCGGCTCCGCCGCCCGCGACCACAACCGGGGCAGCCGCCGCGGCCGACACGCCGAGACGCGATTCCAACTTCTTTACCAGCTCCGCCGCTTCGAGCAGCGACAGGCCTACGATTGATTCTTCTAACTGCTGCAGATCCGCCATTTCCTTCTCCACCTTTAGTTATCAGTTTCCGGTCTGAGACCGGTTGGTGTTATCTGTCGCCGAGGTTTCCAGTGCGTCTATCGACCGGCCCAGGCCAGACAACCCGGGTGGTATCGAAGTCGCAACACCTGACTCCTGATAACGAAAACAATTTGGTAATTGGGTAATTTGTAATTGGTAATTGAAAACCAAAAAACCCAAAAACCAGAACCCTTACTGCGTACCACTAAACCTGGGGTGCCCCACACAACCGTCTTTCGGTTGTGTGGGAGACCACGAACTATTGCGCCGGAGCCGCCGCTCCGCCGGCAAACTTGTTTTCCTTCACGCCCTGGTTGATGACCACCGCGAGATCGCGTCCCGTGGCGTTCATGACCGTAACCAGGCGCTGCGCCGGAGCATTCATCAGGAAGAGCAGCTTCGAGTAGATCTCTTCCTTCGACGGCATGTTGGCGAGGGCCTCGATGTCCTTGATCGCGATCACACGGCCATCGACGATGCCTGCCTTGAACGTGAACTCCGGGTTGTCCTTGGCGTACTTAGAGAGCGCCTTGGCTAGCGCAACTGGATCTCCGGTCGTATATGCCACCGAAGTGACGCCGGCAAGGTCCTTTAACGCCGGGGCGAGCTTGCTGCCTTCGGCGGCACGTTCCGCCAGGGTGTTCTTGACGACCTTGTAGGTGCCGCCCGCTGAGCGGACGGTCTTGCGCAGCTCTTCGGTTTGCGCGGCCTTCAGGCCTTTGAAGGTCGCCAGAATCGCCGTTCCGGCTTCCTTGATTTCGGCGCTCAGCACCTGAACCTGTTCGACTTTTTTCGCTTTCGTGACTGCCATGTCAGATCCTTTATCGTATCGTCTCGTGATTAAGCGCGTGCCGCGGCTTCAATCGCGGTAATGTCAAGCGGCACGCCCGGGCCCATCGTCGAGCTCAGGTACACGCCCTTCATGTATTTGCCCTTCGCCGCCGAAGGCTTCGCCCTCAGAACGCTGGTGATGACGACCGTGGCGTTCTCAACCAACTTGTCGGGCGCGAACGAAATCTTGCCTACCGGCACGTGCACCAGAGCGCCCTTGTCAGTACGGAACTCAACCTTACCGGCCTTCACTTCCTGGACGGCCTTGGCGATGTCCACCGTGACGGTTCCGGTCTTCGGATTCGGCATCAGGCCGCGAGGACCGAGCACCTTACCGAGCTTACCGACGGAACGCATCATGTCAGGCGTGGCGATGACAGCGTCGTAGTCGGTCCAGTTTTCCTTCTGGATCTTTTCGACCATGTCTTCGCCGCCAACAAAATCGGCTCCGGCCGCTTCCGCTTCACGGACTTTTTCACCGGTGGCGATCACGAGCACTTTTTTCGACTTACCGAGTCCGTGCGGCAGAACCACGGTGCCGCGAACCATCTGGTCCGCATGCTTGGGATCCACACCGAGACGCATGGTCAGATCCACGGTCTCGTCGAACTTGGCAAACTTAACTTTCTGCAAAAGCGGTACAGCTTCGGCGAGCGTGTACGGACGCTGCTCGAGAGCCTTGCGCGCTTTCTCTACGTTTTTTCCTGCTTTACGAGGCATTTGACTCCTTGTCTCCCACGGCGATCCGCTGAATCCGGTGCAGTGGTGATTACGACTACAACT
>CAYWSM010000360.1:0-5124 GCA_964460935.1 uncultured Terriglobales bacterium
AATTGCATACAGTGCCGCGCCATGAGCGCCCAGAAACATGATCGCGCAGCCTGGCTGCAGGGCCCATCCGCAAAATGTGATCCTCTCCCTCCCCTGTCTCCAAATCCCTATCGCATTGTTCTGCTGGGAGCGCCCGGCGTAGGCAAAGGCACCCAGGCCGACCTGCTGCGGCAAAAGTTGAACGCCTGTCATCTTTCTACCGGGGACGTTTTTCGCGCAGCGTCGCGTCCCGAGTGCCAGCCGAGTCCGGCGATGCAGGTAGCTCTCAACCACATGCGTCGTGGCGAACTGGTCCCTGACTCTATTGTTCTGGATATGGTGCGCGAACGCAGCGGATGCCTACGTTGTGGCGGTGGCTTCATCCTCGACGGATTCCCGCGCACGGTGTGGCAGGCGGAGTCGCTGAAGGCGCTGATGGAAGCCGAAGGGCTGACGCTTACCGCAGTGGTGAGTTACGAGCTGCCGATTCCCGAAATCGTGGCGCGGCTGAGCGGACGCCGCACGTGCGAGAAATGTAAATCGGTGTACCACATGGCGGAATTCCCGCCGAAGCAGGAAGGCCGTTGCGACCGGTGCGCTGGCAAGCTGCTGCTGCGCGATGACGACCGGCCCGAAGCGATCAAAATCCGCATCGAAGCCTACGAGCGCAGCACGGCGCCGCTGATCAATTTTTACAGCAGGCTGGGACTGTTGCTATCCATCCGCGCAACTGGTTCACCGGAAGAGATATGCAAGAGAACGCTTGCCTCCCTCAATGACAAGCGTTCTCTTGCCGCAACGCGCGCCTGATCTATCTGCCGGCTACGCTGCGAGACGAATGCTTTTTGTCGGCGCTCTCTTTGGTCTCTTTCTTATGCGACTCGTGCGCGCCGACTTGCTTACGCGCCTTGGCCGAATGGACCGTCTGGGTCCTCGCCTCCGAACCGTCGAAGTGATCGGGCGCGACCTCCTGCTGAGCCGAAACGGTATAGGTCGCAAACAACATGAGTGCTGCGGCAAACATCATCTTCTTCCATCCACGGGTGCAATTCGTAACAGCGTCCATCGCTCACCTCTTGATGCGAGAACATAATGCACATTGGCTGCCAAGTTGAGTGGACTATGTAAAGTGTTGAAATTCCCGGGACTCAGTGTGGAGGTGAAGAGCTGTGGTTATCGGAACTCTATCCGAACAGATAGGAAGGTCTAATCGAAGAGATAGGCTTAGGATGAGCAAAAGGCCCGATCCGCAGACCGGGCCTCTACCGACTCTTGATTCCTATCTTGCGCCCACCGCTTCGTGCACGCCGTAAATCTCGTACCACGACGTAGCTCCCTTGAGCGCGGCGTTGACGGCGTTGATGTTCTTCACGCCTTCGGTCTCCAGCCACTTGCGGAAGGCATCGGCTCCCTGCTTCGCGTACACCGGGATGCCTTCTTTCCAGGTAGCGCGACCGCAGAGGACGCCGTTGAACTTCACGCCAGTCTCGGAGGCGAAGTTCAGGGCTTCGGTGAACTCGGCGTTGCTCACACCGGCGGAAAGATAGATGAACGGCTTCGTTGCGGCCTGCGCAGCTTCCTTGAAGTAGTTCGCCGCTTCCTTGCGCGAGTAAGCGGTGGTTCCGGCGTACACACCCGAACCTTCCACGTACTTCATGTTCACCGGCACTTCAACCTTCAGCACATCGACGCCGTACTTGTCTTTGGAAAATTCACGCATCGACTCGATCACGATCTGTGGCTTCTTCTTCGCGTACTCAGGACCCTTCTCGTCCATGCCTTCTTCATAGCCGACGAATTCCAGGAAGAACGGGATGTCGTTGGCGCGGCACTCATCGCCGAGGCGTTCCACCCAGGCATGCTTCTGGTCGTTCACGTCTTTCGGATCGTAAGGCGTGTAGTAGAGAAGGATCTTGATGCAATCCGCGCCGGCTTCTTTCAGGCGCTGCACCGACCAGTGGTTAAGCAGATCGGGCAGACGGCCCGGACCGGTCTTGTCGTATCCGGTCTTCTCGTAGGCGAGCAGCAGGCCGGCATCTTTTGAGCGGCGCTTCGACGCCGGCAGTCCCCACTCGGGGTCGAGCAGGATGGCGCTGGCATGCTTGGTGAGCACTTCGGTTACCAGCGATTTGAACTCTTCCATGTCGTGATCGGCGATCTTGCCGCCTTTCTCTTTTTCGAGCGACTTCTGCAGCGAGCCGCGCTGGTCCATGGCGGCCGCGGCGATCACGCCGTGCTGGTTCGACACCGCCTTCAGTCCCGACAGTTTTCCGGGCGTAAGCTTCATACATCCTCCTCTGGTTTTATGGCCTAAAACGATGAATTGGAGAGGACTTCGGAGGTAAATTCTCGCGCGTTGTGCGCTACGTCACAACGGTCCTGCTCACCCCTTCGCTACCATAGGAAAGATTATAGCTTTTCGGACAGGTATAAAGGAGATCATATGCCGTTAGTGTCGATGCGCCAGCTTCTCGACGAAGCCGCAAAGGGCGGATATGGCGTCGGAGCATTCAATGTCAACAACATGGAGCAGATCCAGGCGATCATGGAAGCCGCCCGCGAAACCAAGTCGCCGGTGATCGTGCAGGCCAGCCGCGGAGCGCGCTCTTATTCGCAGGACAAGTTTCTGTATCACCTGATGCTCGCGGCCGCGGAACTCTATCCGGAGATTCCGACGGTGCTGCACCTCGACCACGGCAACAGCTTCGAGACCTGCAAGTCGGCCATTGAGTTGGGCTTCACGTCGGTGATGATGGACGGCTCCCTGAAAGAAGATGGCAAAACGCCTTCCACCTTCAAGGAGAACGTTGACGTTACACGTCGCGTGGTGGAAATCGCGCATGCCCGGGGCATCACCGTCGAAGGCGAAATCGGCGTTCTGGGCGGTATTGAAGACGGACACGGCGCGGGTGGTTCAGGCCTCGAGCACATCACCGATCCCGACCAGGCTGTCGAGTTCGTCGAGAAGACCGGCGTGGACGCGTTGGCGATCGCCATCGGCACCAGCCACGGCGCGTACAAATTCAACAAGAAGCCGGACGGATCGGTACTGAAGATGGACCGCCTGATCGAGATCCACAAGCGCCTGCCCAAGACGCATCTGGTCATGCACGGGTCTTCCTCCGTACCCAAAGACCTGCAGGACATCATCAATCAATACGGCGGCAAGCTGAAGCCGACGTGGGGCGTTCCGGTCGAGGAAATCCAACTCGGCATCCGCAACGGTGTGCGCAAGATCAACGTCGATACCGACAACCGCCTGGCAATCACGGGCGCAATCCGCAAGGTGTTTATGGAAACGCCGGAGAAATTCGATCCGCGCGACTACCTGAAGCCCGCACGCGAAGCGATGAAGAAAGTCGTCGCACTGCGCATGACCCAGTTCGGCCAGGCCGGACACTCCAACGATTACAAACCGATTTCGCTCAGCGAGATGAAGAAGCGGTACGAAAGCGCGTACGCAACGGTTTAACTGGAACTGAGCTTTGAAAGGGTGCGGCTTCAGCCGTACCGAGTGAGCGTGCCCCATTCAAGCCTTCCTTTGGCTTTGAGTGGGGCATTCTTATTTGGGTGGAGCAGGCCGGGTGCCCCATCCTCGCCTTCTGTTGGCGAGGGTGGGATTCCACAAGAGCTCATCCCGCCCAACTCCTCCGTTACGCTTTCAACCGCCCCGGGAAAGCTCAAGCCCCGGACGGCAACGAAGCCGAGAATGTGGGAACGGGCTTCCAAGCCCGTTCAAGCGGTGCGAAGCACCGCGATTCCGCGGGTGGCCCACACACAAACGTCAACTTACGGAAACGACGAGGGTGCGCCGTCCCTTTTCTCATTCCAAGAGGCTTCAGCCCCGAGGAATCCCTACCGTTCCCCGAACTCTCAGTTGCAGAATCGCGGCCATGTCCCAACCCAACCGGCTCTATTACGGCGACAACCTCGAGGTCTTGCGCCGCTACATCAACGATGAATCCGTCGACCTCATCTACCTCGACCCGCCCTTTAACTCCCGTCGGGACTACAACGTCCTCTTCGCCGAAAACGACCGCACCCGCTCCAGCTCTCTGATCCTGGCCTTGCAGGATACGTGGGAATTCGGACCTTTTTTGAACGCGGTTCTGATTTGCACCAGCAAACAGGAATTTTTTCTATTCTCGATTGAAACCGAAACCAGATACCCCTTAGAGTAACAACGGGTTATTCATGGGAACTAACAGATTAACGCCCTCCGAAATCAAACAGAGCGGTGCGCATTACACTCCACCGGACTTGGCGCGTTTCTTAGCGAAGAATATTTGTGCTCACGTCCAATTCGTTCATGGTTCCTCGCTGCGGATACTAGATCCTGCGTGCGGCGACGGCGAACTGCTGGAGTCTTTGTTTCATGAAATGCCAAAGGAGGCACGCCGCCTGTGCACCTTGATCGGGATGGAGAACGATGCGGACGCGCTGTCGCAGGCGGAAGATCGTATCAAACACATTCCCGGCTGCAACAACTTCGAACTGCTTAATGCTGACTTTTTGGAATGGGCGAGCAGCTTTCGGCAATCAGGACTATTCGGAACCGGTGAATATTCGGAGCGCTTCGACATAGTTATTTCCAATCCCCCGTATGTTCGCACCCAGGTGATGGGCGCTGAGCGTGCCCGAGAACTGGCAGCCCAGTATGGATTGACTGGGCGAGTCGATCTTTATCACGCCTTCGCTCTTGCCATGAGCGACGTTCTCAAAGAGGGCGGAGTCCTTGGTCTTCTCTGCTCCAACCGCTTCCTTTCGATTCAATCCGGCTCGAAGCTTCGGCAGATGCTCTTGAATACTTTCCGGCTGCATAACGTCTTCGATCTGGGCGATACGAAGCTGTTTTCGGCGGCAGTACTTCCTGCCATTGTGATTGGAACGAAACAGCAAACAGCGGGAGTCGAGGATTGCAAATTCACAAAAGTCTATGAGGTTCATGATGTAATTACCGACGCTTGCGTCGGCTACGACAACATCCTTTCCGCGATTGAAGCCAAGGTGACTGGCGCAGTACGAGTCCCAGGAGGTCTGTTCGACATCGAGACCGCCAAGCTCGCACCTCCGAGCAGTTGCTCAGAGCCATGGCGGCTGAGTTCTCCGCTCCAGGAAAAATGGCTGCAAACAGTTTGGAAGAAC
>CAYWSM010000361.1:0-4453 GCA_964460935.1 uncultured Terriglobales bacterium
ATTTATTATTGACTCCGAGGAACCCATGGCTTCATTGATCGACGCGATCGACGTTAAGCGTCGCACGCTCTTCGAATTCGAAAACGCCCCCTACGTCTGCCTCGAAGCCGAGGTCAACACGCCCAGCGCCCGCGGCGCGCAGACGCTTGTCCGCCTGAAGATGCGCAACCTGATCACGCGCGCCGTCTTCGACAAAAGCTTCAAGGCCAGCGATAAATTCAAGGAACCCGACCTCCAGGTCGTCCCCGCATCGTACCTTTATTCGGATGGCGAAGGATCGCACTTCATGGACCAGGAAAGCTTTGAAACGCTGACGTTATCCGGCGACATGATCGGCGACGCGCTCGACTTCCTCATCGAAGGCAGCATCATCGAGATCAACAAGTACAACGGCAATCCCATCGGCATCGAACTGCCCAGCCACGTGGAACTCGAAGTCACCTACACCGAACCCGGCGCAAAGGGCGACAGCGCCAGCGGCACCGTCACCAAAACAGCCAAACTCGAAACCGGCATCGAAATCCGCGTCCCCCTATTCATCAAGCAGGGCGAGAAGGTCAGAGTTTCAACGGAAACACGCGAGTTCGCGGGAAGGGCCTGAACTCCGTCGTAGTCGTGTGGCCTGTGTGCTCCTACAGACCAGCCGCGAAGCGGCGAAACGACGTTTAGCCCAGCGCGCCAGCGCTGGGTAACCATACGGATATTTTTCCTCAAGGCGGTGCAACGCACCGCTATGTTTCTATTCCTAGTCTGTCTTTCCGGAATTCGTGTATCAATACGGAATATTACACCTGTAATAAGGTACAATCCGCCCAATGTCTCAGCAGAACCGGCTCTACTATGGCGACAACCTCGACGTGTTGCGTCGCTATATTAAAGACGAATCCGTCGATCTCATCTATCTCGATCCGCCGTTCAACAGCCGCCAGGACTACAACGTCCTCTTCGCCGAAAAAGACGGCACGCGCTCCAGTTCCCAGATCATGGCCTTCGAGGACACATGGGAATGGAACCTCGACGCCGAAAAGGCCTATCAGGAGATCGTCGAAGCCGGAAGCCGCGTCTCCGACGCAATGCGCGCCTTCCGCACCTTCCTCGGCCACAGCGACATGATGGCCTACCTCGCCATGATGGCTCCGCGTCTCATCGAACTTCGCCGCGGCCTCAAGGTCACGGCAAATGTTCGCCTTGTATTCGCTTTTTTGTTTTCAAGAATGAAGCCTTCGGATATAGTTCCGATTTAATTCTCATGAAGATCATCGACTTGTTTTGCGGCATCGGGGGAATGAGATTGAGCTTCGGAAGAGCCGAGGCCTGATGTACGTTGTGAAGTCATACGCGGTGACGGAATCGACCAGCCGCGAAGGAAACTCGCTGTGGCGCAGAGACAATGGACAAGGGACGAACTGATCTTAGCGTTCAATTTGTACTGCAAAACGCCATTTGGACGAATCCACTATAGGAACACAGACATCATAGCGCTCGCCAAACTCATCGGGCGCACGCCTGCATCGGTCTCTTGGAAACTCGCAAACTTCGCCCGGCTGGACCCAGAGATTCAGTCTCGAAAACTGTCTGGAGCCACTCACGGAGCGAAAGGCGAAGAGGATATATGGAATGAGTTCTCCGGTAACTGGTCGAAGCTTGCGTACGAGAGTGAACGGCTGCTGGCGGCGATGCAAAACCGGGAACTGGCTCCGCCAGAAGAAGCAGCGATCCGAGAGGGAAAAACGAAGGAATCGATAGTCCGCGTTAGACTGAACCAGGCATTTTTTCGAGCTGCGGTCCTTGCTGCCTACGATTCGAAATGCTGTATTACCGGCCTCGCTGTCGGTGAGTTGCTTAACGCAAGTCATATTGTGCCTTGGTCGGTGGACACACCAAATCGCGTCAATCCGCGGAATGGACTCTGCCTTAACGCTATCCATGACCGAGCCTTTGATTGCGGCTTAATCACGGTCACGACCGAGTACAAGGTCCGAGTCAGCGCGAAGCTGGGTCGCTACTCGGACGATGCTGTCTGCCGCTCATGGCTCAAACGCTACGAAGGCCGCGCGATCAGACTGCCCAGCCGGTTCCTACCACAGCGCGAGTTTCTGGAATATCACAACCGGTACATCTATCGTGACTCGGGTTAGAGCCTTTGATTGTGTAAGGAGGACGAGTGCAGAAACAAGTCACACTGACCGTTAACGTCGATGACATAGGAAGAATCATCGAGGCACTAAGAATAAGAGCAGAAGCATGGAACCAGACCGCCGCATACCTTCTCAGCGGCGATCCACCTGAGAATATCATCGTGGAGGAAACGGACGACGCCACCGAAGCGCGTGCAATCGCAAGCGAATATGCTCGGATTGCAACGCTTATGGACTTGCAGTTTCAATAATCGCCACAGAAAGTCCCGCAGGGACGTTATCCCATAGCCCGGCACGGCAGTGCCGGGTCGGCTTGGGTGTAGATCCTTCCAAGCCCCGTCAGGGGCGGCATACAAACTGCCAACGTTTCCATATCGGGAAACAACCCTCGCGAAAAATGGATGTCAATGCGCATTAAAGCCAGCCCTGAGCGGTGATACTGTTTGCGTGTCTCTCCATACATACATCTCAAACCGCGTCCACATTGTCTTCGCGGCCAAATATCGTCACGAACTCATCCCGGAATCACTGCTATCAGAGCTCTGGGCCGTCATCTGCGGGATCAGTCGCAACCTCGGCATCAAAACATACGCAGTAGGCGGCACGTGCGACCACGTGCACGCCTTCGTCGGCTGGGTGCCCCACATCTGCCCTCTTTTGGCAGATGTGGGATTCCACTCACGTCGGAACAGAGTCGCCCATTGACTTGCCCCCTCTTCAGGAACACAATAGTTAAGGCCCGGCGAGGTGCACGCCAGGCCAACGGTTACTTAATCAGTAACCGGATTAGGATCAAGCATCCGATCGCACTCACCATCTTCCAGTCCAGGACGATGATAAGGCAAACGTGAACGGCTGATCCCGAGACCTCGTTCATGGTCACCTCTTTAGTTCGGCCCGTAGGTCGCTGCGAACGACTTACGGGCCTTGGATTTTCCGGCGTCTCCACCGGAATCTCGTGCGACCCCAAGCCGCTCTTTCACACCAGCTAAAGAGGTGACCTCATCCTAGTTAACCGTTGCGTTCACCGCCCAACGCTTTAGTTAGTGAGACTCGTTGTTTGGTTGTGAAGTATTCCCATTTCGGGATCTTTTGCAACCACGTTGCCATCGCAGTCCTTCGATACTTCATTTAACCGGCTCTTCCGCTTTTCAGATCATCCGCTCACCAGATCGTCAGATCATCTGCTGTTTCTTCCCACTTCGGGAACGCCCCGAAAAATCTGTCAAGTCCGCAAAATCGCGATTTTCCCCGCAACTCCATGAAAACAACCCAGAAATAAATCCCCGGATCTTGGCAGTAGAACCACCTCCGCACGCTATCTTCAAAATAGTGGGATAGAGAAAGATTTTCCACCAAAGGCGACCTCCCCTCGGTCGCCTTTTTCGCATTTCAGTTCGCTAATTCAACCAAAAGGCAATGTCGATATGAATGCTCCAGAAGTTGGAAGAATATTTTTGCATTTCCCTAGCCCCTAACCCCTAACCGCTATCCCCTATCCCCTATCCCCTTTCTTTTCAATTACAGCCCATAACCCCTGCGTTATCACATTGATAGCTGACCGGGGGGAGGGGGGTATCCCCTCGGGGGTAACCCGTTTGTTTGCAATTACGGTTCGTAAGAACGTGCGTTTCAGCAACTTACCGTGGAGGAAAAAGAATATGACCGAATGTCTTTTGCGGCTCTGCGCCCATCGCGCAGCCGACGGCGCCAACTGCAAGGCTCCGGCCCTGCGCCAATCCGACTACTGCCGTCATCACGGACGCGTTCATCGTCCAGCCGTCATTTTTCCCGAGTACGTCCTGGCCGCTCACTCGCGGCACGAACTCATGGTAGCGCTCAGGCACACCGTGGGCGATCTCATGTCCGGCGCCATAACCACGAAGTATGGCGGCCAGATCCTCAACGAGATTGCGAAACGCATTCACACGCTCAAGCTTGAGCTTGCTGAACATCGCTGAGCGGACCGAAGGACTGGATGTATGTGGGTGCCCCATTCAACCTTCTTTTGGTTGAGTGGGGTAGTTGGCACTGAGAACGAGCGCTCCCCAGGAAGAGGAGCGCCCAACCAATTTAAAGGAATCAAGTTTAAAGGAATCAAGAAATGAGCTTACTTCGCGTCCACTACGTAATCCTTGAAGTAGCTCGAGCTGTCCGTTTTCGACCACAGTCCTATCTGGCCCGAAACTGGTGGCCGCAACACGGGATTGTTCTTCGGATACAAATCTTCATTCGGAGGCTGGCCGTGGCGTCCCGGCCCAGGCTCGCTGCCGAGCGTGTAATCGAGCGCCAGCGTGCCGTCGAGCCACGCTTTG